>JACSRV010000110.1 GCA_014879545.1 Chitinophagaceae bacterium
GTGACGGACTCCTTTCTCCTCAGAAAATTTACCCGCATTATAGGCAGAAGACTGATTTCTGGGAATGGAAAGGCTTTTCCACCCGTCTTCTGATCTTAATTTAGAGACATAAACAATCTGTCCTACATGGTAGGAATAATGGGATATCTGACGGTTTATCGCTTCAAGAATGGTATGTCCTTCATTCCGGATGTAGATTATACTTTCAAGATCATTATCAGTAATAGTTTCAAGTGCGGCAAACAGGCACTCCCAGCCTTCCTCCCACCACTTCATTATCGTAGACCTGTCCGGACTCTCGGCATCAAATTCAGCATCCCTTTGGCGCCAGGGTTTCTCTCCATCCGTGGTAAGGAAGTCTGTCCACCTACTCATCATATTCCCCCAAAGGTGCTTCACAATTGCGGCCACACTATTGCAGTCTTCGTTAGCCGCCCAGTTAAGCTGGTCGTCGCCTATTTGAAGCATTGCTTTTTCACCAAGTGCCTTATACATTTTGAATTGTCTTTTGGCGCTATCCAGATAACTTATCATAGTTCGGAATTTATGTAATACTATAAAAGACGCAACAACTTCAGAACATGCTTTGTTGCACTACCCATCCATAACAAAGGTACTAAAAACAGAAAAAACGGGTTTAAACGTGGAAGACGCGCGTATGCGCGCATTTCACCAATTCGCATCGCCAGACGATTGGCACTTATCCCACCCACTGAAGTGATGGGGCGATACAATCGTGTGAACGGGAAATCAAGATAATAAGCACCGCACCGGTAGGAAATGCGTAGCCAAAGCTCATAATCTTCGCAATACCTCATGTCTGTTGCAAAGCGGAAATGGCGTTCGTTTTTCAGCACTACGCACGAAGTGGAGATGACGTTGCCGGCCAACAGTCTTACATAACTCAGCTTCCGGGGATAAAGGTCCAAGTCCTTACCGGGCTTATCCATGGGAGCAAGCGAATAACCGTGGTACAAAAAGGCGATCTCAGGTCGGTTTCTAAGAACCTCAGTAATGGCTTCAATTTTACCCTGGCCCCACGAATCGTCTGCATCAAGAAAAGCGATATAGTCACCGGTTGCAACCGCCATACCTGCATTGCGGGCAAAAGAGCTACCGGAATTCTTCGGCAATGAGATCAGTTGTACGTTGTCGCCATATTGTTGTTTGACCAAATGAAAGGTTGCGTCAGTACTGGCATCATCAACAACTATTACCTCAAGATCATGATGACCCTGAGCCATAACCGAATCAACGGCGCGACAAATTGTCTCTGCACCGTTATATACAGGTATGATCACGGATAGTCTCATTTCCAAAGAGAGTCGTAAGTGGATATCAGTGTTTTTGCCTGTTCCTGCCAGCAATACACCTCTCGTGCTCTAAGGCAATTCTGCTGTAAACGGTTATAATATTCATCATCTGCGAGCATTATGTTCAATGCATCAGAGATGACCATTGGGTCAGCAGTATCTATCAAACGAGCAATCTCAAATTGACCATTTACTTTTTGATATTCAGGGTAATTGATGCACAGCTGCGGCACAGCCGAATGCATGTAGTCAAAAAAGCGATTAGCAAGCGATAGCCTGTTACTCAGACTTGTATCTTCAAACAGCGTGATACCTATGTATGCATTTACAGTATAGTTCACCAGGTCAAAAGGTGGTACATACCCTTTGAATATCACTTTGTCGGTAACCGCATGTTGTTGCGCAAGCGCTACGGCCTCTGCATAAAAGTTACCTTCGCCACAAATAATAAGACGAGCATTTACGTTCTTCATCGCAGGTATCAACTGCTCGAAACAGCGACCTACATTTACTGCACCCTGATATAAAATGTATCTCTCGGGCTTATCGGGGATCTCAAAAGGACGCAAAATTGTAGCATTCCTTACTACTCCGTAGTCAACCCCATACCGAACCTTGAAGTCTTCAGCGTAGCACTCGCCTATTGTATAGCCCACCGGAAATTTCGGAATGGTATGACCGGCGATCCATTGCCACATTTTGTGTACCGAAGGTCTCGTGATCACTTCACGAAGATCAGTGAAGATCTCGTGAGCGTCATGCACTCTTTTCAGACCACGAATGCGTGACACATAATAGACGGGCAAGATCGTATCAAGGTCAATAGCACACAAAACATCAGCCCTTCTGAAAAGAAGAAAAAAGAACAAGTTAAACCAGTAGTGCGCATACATAAGTTTGCCCTGCTCCACCATTATCGGCAAGCGCACCTGTTTGAAAGGTCGATCGATGAGCGGTTTGCTCTTTCTCCGCTTGAATCCAACCAGTGTAACATCATAGCCGGCCTCTGTCAACGTAGTGCAGATACGTATCATGCGCTGATCGTAGTTGAGGTCATTGGTTACCGTGCAGACTATTCTTTTGGGTTGCATTTGCGTTGTTGTAAAGATAATACGGTTTATAGTAGTTTTCTCCGGCAATTAGCACCATAAAAAAAGGCCATCCTGCTTTAGAATGGCCCTACAATAGAATACTAAATACCTATCGGTCCTGATTGAACTTTGAAGAAGTGTTCGTTGCACGACGGCGAAGTTTAACATCGTTGTTCTTGGCATACTTAATGAAAGTCTTGTCGAGACCGAAAGAGTCATCACCATATACATAGATCGTACTTCCGTTCAGATTCTTAAATGTACGGCGTGCGAGCAACTCTCTGTCTTTTTCATATTGAATATCGATCGCCTCAAGAGTTCCCGACAACTTTGAATTCACAATATTAAAGTAGCCCATGTACCTGGTGTGGCTGGCACCTTCATAGAATGTAATGAAAGACATTTTTGCAACAACAGGATCGTCCACATAGCTGAATTTACCCAGGAAGCCATTGAAGAACTCAACGACACCTTTATAATCAGCCTGATTTATTGCACCGCATTTTGCCACAATATGATTTTTCAGAAAGTAATCATAATCGCGCATGTTAAACGTGTCCAGGTATTCGACTAGCGTGAACTTACGGGTAGCGAGACCGCTCATCAATTTCTCGTGACGAGCCATTTCCATTGCAACGTTCTTGTCGTCCTTAACTTTCAATTGGATCAGCGCACCATTGTCCAGATTACACTCGCGCGCCCACCATGTTGCAACAAGGCCTTCTTTGGCTTTATTCATAACAAGCGTTGAGCGGATAGAAGCGGCATGATTAAGATCTCCTTTTGTCTCCCACTTGGTACTTACGGACGGCACATTGGCAGTACGAATCAACAAATACCCCCATTCGCCGGATGACAGATCCACTACCTTACCGCCGTTGATATTCGCCTGGTTCTTATAATTCTTGGTGAAACCCGCCAGATCATTTCCGTTATTATCAAAAACCGCACACTCTCCGCATGGATAAAGATTTTTGCATGTTTTCTGCGCGAAAACAGTACCTGCGGAAAGGGAAACAAGGGCTATCCCTGCTATGTGAACTGCTTTTATTTTACTCAGTAGAGACATATTATCGTGATGTTACGGAATGGTGTGCGTTGTAAAAGGTACGAATAAGGAGCCAAGTTAGTAAAAAAGTGTTTGAAAATAAAAGCATACCATAAGAAATGCCGAAAATGTCACCGCGATCGCCCGTGTAATAGCACCTTCTGTCCTAATTCATATAGAAAACGCCCCGTTTCCGGGGCGTTTCTTTGACATTATGCTGAAGTTTAAATTACTTCTTACCACCTTTAGCCGCTGCAGCTGCTTCGCTGTCTGCCTGACGCAGAGCACGTGTAGTAACAACTGATGCGATAGGAATACGCGGTGAGTTGAGGATCTCCATGTTCTCAGCAACTACGTCCTGAACACGGATATTACCGTGCAGTTGGAGGTTGTCGATCTTCACTTCGATGCTTTCTTTCAGATATTTAGGAAGCGTACGCACGTTCAGCGACTTGATCTTCAGCTCGAGTCGACCACCATCTTTAACACCTTGTGATTGACCGGTGAAATTCAAAGGAAGTGTTGCAACGACCTTACGATCATCAACAAGTTCCAACAGGTCAACGTGGCTCAACTCGTCGGTAAGTACATCAAACTGCAGATCTTTCATGATCGTGCGGTAAGTTTTACCGTCAACAGAGATCTCAGCGATCTGGAATTCCGGTGTGTATACCAACGGACGGAACGCCATCAATGGCGCAGAGAAATGGATGGTTTCGTTTCCACCGTAAATAACAGCCGGAACGTTTCCTTCAGAACGAATCTGGCGTGTAGCTTTTTTGCCCAATTCGCTTCTTTTTTTACCTTCAATTTTTACACTTTTCATTTTTAGTGCTTTTTGGTCTTTCAGCGCCGGTCGCTATTCCGCCAAACATCCGGTCGTTGAAATTATCATTAACAATAAAGGTTGTCCCTGTCAATTCGGGAGGCGGATTTTTTTGTATAAACAGTCGTTATTATAATTTAGAATCTATTTTCCGGCATTACTACTTTTTCTTACTGTGCAGGAAAAGAGAACTTATTGATTTATTTTCAAATGTATTCCTAATTGCAACTGCAAATAACTCAGCAGTTGAAAGCACCTTGATCTTATCGATCTGCTTTTTCAACGGTATTGTATCACAAACTACCAACTCTTCAAGCATTGAATTAGCGATATTGTCATATGCATTACCACTTAACACCGGATGCGTACAGAATGCACGAACTGACAGTGCACCGCGCTCCCTGAGTATCTGTGCAGATTTGCTGAGCGTGCCGGCTGTGTCACATATATCGTCGATCAACACAACATTCCTGCCTGAAACATCACCTATAACTGTCATCGCAGCTATTTCGTTGGCGCGTTTCCTCTGCTTGTCGCAGATAACCATATCAACTTCGAAGTACTTAGCTACCTCACGTACACGATTGGTGCTACCAACGTCTGGCGAAGCGAAGATCAGATTATCAATTTTTAGATTTTCAATGTAAGGGATAAATATCGCCGAGGCATCGAGGTGATCCACAGGAATATCAAAGAAACCCTGAATTTGCGGAGCATGTAGGTCCATGGTCATCACCCGATCAGCGCCGGCTTCAGTGAGCAGATTTGCAACGAGCTTTGATGCTATTGCAACCCTTGGCTTATCTTTCCTGTCCTGACGAGCGAATCCAAAATACGGGATTACTGCAGTGATATAACCTGCTGACGCTCTGCGAGCCGCATCGATCATCATCAGCAATTCCATCAGGTTGTCAGAAGGCGCAAACGTGGATTGCACTAAAAAAACATAATCACCACGGATCGACTCCTGAAATACCGGCTGAAACTCACCGTCGCTGAACTTCTGAATAGTAAGCGCACCAAGCGGTTTGCCGTATGCTTTCGCGATCTGTTCCGCTAAGTAAGTTGAACCTGTACCTGAAAAAATCTTTACTGAAGAATCCATAAACGCCAAATGGACTGCAAAGGTATGGAAACACAACAAAAAAATAACGAAATGAGCTGAAAAAACCTGAAAATTCGCTTTGAGACAACGTTGTTAATATCTCACCAACTCTGAATTCACCATATCGATCCATATATGCATTCCGTGGTTACTCCAGTGAGTGTCTCCTTTTCGATAAAAAATATCAGGGTTAGGTGATGAGGAAAAAACAGAGAACACATCAAACACCTTTACCTTCAACATAGGATTTTGCTGTATGCGAGGAATGAGCCCATTATAGCCACCCGGCTGCAAAATTGTTGCAGGGCTAGGTATAAATGAAAAATATATCTCATCATAACCATTTGCCTTGAAATGATCATATATAAAATTCATCTTCCTGACACAGAACTCTACTTCCGCATCTGTAACTATAGAATAGCTGCTAAATCTGCCGTTTGGTGCCACTGTTGACCTGAAGAACAAGTACTTGGTATCTTTCGACAATACCGTATTACCACTGCCTCTCCCAAACACCTTCAGAACGAAAGAAGCCTTCGCTGTCCTGACCGGATTCAAAAAATTGAAGTGAAACAACAAATATTCAAGATTTCTATTCGTGAATGCAGCGTAACTTTTCACACCATCCCCGCCACTTGCGGCAAATCTGCGGGGAGGCGGTGGAGAAGAAAAATCCGTTGTCACATGCAAAACTTCCCTTACATAGCGTTCTGTCATCTCGATGATGAGGACATTTTTCTTTCCAGCTTTAGGTTTAAAAGGAAACGCTTGTGTTACGCGGGATTTTTCTAGCGATGAAATATTACAGAAAACGGAATCAGGTATATCCCGGGTGTAGCTATCTCCCAATATGTACAGGGCAACATGTCCCTTTCCACAGCCCACAGGACGATCGTATGTGTAATTCTTCCGTTCCAGGTACATTTTTTCGTTATCCAAATTGGACTGAGATACAAGATCACCCCACGAAGAATGGTATATCATATACCACTTCCTGTCGCCACCGTGAACGTTATGCCAATTCCAAACGGCAAACACAAACCATTTGGATGATGCAGCCAACAAAACGGCAAGCCCCACCACGAGGACAGTATTAGCGCATATGGATTTAAACTTCCTCAAAACTGAAAATAGATAAATTTCGTTTCTCCTACTACGCCAAGAAAGTAGCAGACATTAACTGCCAGACAAATGGATATATAAAACAGGATATCACTTCTGAAATAGAACCGCTTAATTCGGGCCTCAGCAACAAACATTAATACCGACACAAATATAGCCAGCAGAAACTCGTTCGTATTCAAACCGGTTGACAGTCTGCTACCTGAAAACGAAAAAATTCCAGCTACATAGGCGAAGCCATCCTGCACAGTCGGTGCGCGAAAAAATATCCACAAAAGGGTTACTAACGTAAATGTGGCCGTTACACGAATGGCTGCCACACTTCTGCCACCTTTTGCAATGCCACTTTTGATATTCTTCAGCCCCGGAAACACGGTAACGAGAAAGCCATGTACCACACCCCACAATCCAAAAGTCCAGTTGGCGCCGTGCCACAACCCGCTTAGAATAAAAACCACAAAAACATTGAACCTAGTTCGGATGATCCCTTTCCTGTTTCCACCCAGAGGTATGTACAAATAATCACGAAACCACGTTGAAAGAGAAATGTGCCACCGTTTCCAAAATTCGGCCAGCCCCTGTGCGCCATAGGGGTTCCGAAAATTCTCCATCAATTTTATCCCCATGACTTTAGATGCACCGATCGCGATATCAGAATAACCGGAGAAATCACAGTATATCTGTACTGAGTAGGCAATGGCACCAATAACTAGTGAAAGTGAGGATTGATGCGACCGGGTGTCGTAAACATGATCCACAATCATTGCCACCCTATCCGCTACTACCATTTTTTTGAAAAAGCCCCAAGACATTCGCAATAATCCCTCCTTGACGTTATCCCAATTATACGGCCTAAACTCGTGAAACTGCCCAAGCATGTTCTGCGGACGTTCGATAGGACCAGCAACCAACTGAGGATAATACATGACGTATAACGCATACACGGCCAGGTCTTTCTCGGCGCGTTGATTACCCCTGTAAACCTCTATAGTATAGCTTAGAGCCTGAAATGTATGAAACGACAATCCAATAGGCAAAAGGAGATCGAGATATGGTACACGTACCGAAGGAAACAATGCGTGCAGCAACGGCTGCAAAGACGTTGACAAAAAATCAAAGTACTTGAAGAAAACAAGTACGCCAAGATTGGCCGCTATACTTCCCGACAAGATCAGTTTCCGTCTGCGACCATCAGTGCGTTCCAACAACAATCCGGCATAATAGTCGACGAGAATGGTAAAAAAGAGTATTAAGATGTATACCGGAATAAACATCATGTAGAAATAGCAACTTGACAACAACAGGAGCCAAATCCTTGACTTCTGATGTTGCATCCGAAAGAACCACACCGTGACCACAATAAAAAACACCAGAAAGTGAAGAGAATTGAAAACCATGCTACGTTTTGTGACACGAAAGAATTTTCCGGGTGTCCGATCGAATCGACCGAAACAATTGGCACAATATACCTCAAAGAAAAAAAACTACAATGCCTGTAAGCCGGATTCTGTATTTCTGCCTAAGCGGAAACGATCACCATTTATCTAGGACACTACTCACGCACTGCCTCACGCTGCCAACCCACATGCATCGGGCGAGCCACCCTCAGGCGCATGCTTATTTGGCATTTCAGCACACAAGGTTTACCCGCAAACCATGTCGCCATGATAAGCCGTAGTCTCTTACACTACATTTTCACCCTTACCCTCTCAAGCCGTTTTGACTTAACGCCAAAAAGGTTGTTACAGGCGGTTATTTTCTGTGGCACTGTCTGTCGCCGGTACATCCTACCGACGCCTACCCGTTAGGTAGTGTGCTGCTCTATGCTGTCCGGACTTTCCTCCGCAATTATAGAATCGCGGCGGTGATCCGGCATTGTAGCAGGACAAATGTACGCAAGTGACGGTTGATAATGCTTGTGATGGAGCTAGGATGGTAACAAATTTGTCGCATTTGTACCATGTGAATGTCGAATTGCCCCTTGAATATTCTCAACAACTATATGCACCTTTGCGATACAATCATCTCAAAAACAGAACAAGTTGGAACAGGGAAACAAAAAGATAACGATAACGGCAAGTATAAATGAATCTGCAGAACAGGTATGGACATGCTGGAACGAACCTAAACACATCACCCAATGGTGCAGTGCGTCGCCGGACTGGCATACGCCGAGAGCGGAAAATGACCTGCGTATAGGCGGCAGATTTCTGACAAGAATGGAAGCAAAAGACGGCAGCTTCGGGTTCGACTTCAGCGGCACCTATACCGACGTTGTAAACCATAAGTATATCGCGTATACGCTTGATGACAACAGGACTGTCTCTATCCAATTTGACACTCAAGATGGTGTAACGAACGTTGAAGAGACTTTTGAGATGGAAAATGAGAATCCGGAGGAAATGCAGCGTATGGGTTGGCAGGCAATTCTTGACAAATTCAAAAATTATGTCGAGTTAACAAAATAGAATATATATTCTCGCTACCTTACACATTCAAAACAGAATCCACATGACAGTAATTATTACAATTGCCTGCATACTTGCATTGATATTGACCATTGCAGCGTTTGGCGACAAAAAACTGAATATTGAAAGAAGTGTTGTCATCAACAAGCCAACGGAAGAAGTATTCAACACTATACGACTTTTGCGCAACCACGATCATTTCAATATGTGGATGATGATGGACCCTGACATGAAAAAGGAATTTCGTGGCAATGACGGGGAAGTCGGTTTCGTGTATGCCTGGGACAGCACCAACCAACGAAACGTGGGGGCAGGAGAACAAAAGATAATTTCTATTGAACCTAACCGCTCCATTTCTTACGAGTTAAAATTCATCAGGCCAATGCAGGATATTGCTGCGGTTGCGATGCGAATAGCCGGCA
>JACSRV010000204.1 GCA_014879545.1 Chitinophagaceae bacterium
CCACGGTATTAATCTCATTGGTCAGCGCCCGGTCTCAGTCGACGAGTTGAACAAGTATTTTGAAAATGCTGGATTCACCAATATCAGGGCTTTCCTGCAGACAGGCAATTTTCTTTTCGATTCCGATGAAACAAATGAATCGGAAATTCAAAATATTATAGAGAATTTTCTTTATTCCAATCTCGGATATCGGGTCACAGTGCTTATCAGAATGATACACGATGTGAAAAAAGTGATCAAAAACAATCCATTCGATAACCTCACACACGTAGAAAAACAAAATCTCTACGTGACTTTTCTTTCCAATTTGCCTGCTCCTGCTTTGAGGGGGGCATTGGGCGTGTATTCAAATGATGCTGAATATGCGCGTGTTGTTAATAAGGAGGTCTATGTCTATAGTCCCAATTATGGTTTGACCTGTTTCTCCAATAGTTTCATCGAGCGCAAACTCGGTGTAACAGCAACTACCAGAAATTGGGCCGCCATTGCCAAGCTACCCGAATTGTAAAACATTCACCGACCAATTCACCGCTTTCACCGCCATTCATTAATTCCTCACCTAATTCAGGTTTTCTGCACTCAAACGTGTAACTACATTTGTTTCGGAAAATTGAGATAGGAACATGAGACAATACAATAATGGGTATGGAAGTTATGGCAGCGGAAATAATAACCCGGCAAACAGAGTATTTTTTGGAATAGCTCTTTCGCTGGTAGGCCTTGGACTTCTTCTGAAAGCGCTGGGACTTCTTCCTTCCTTTGTGCATTTTTCATTCCCGGTCATCCTCATCATTATTGGTTTGATGATCGGCGTGAAAAATAACTTCCGCAATAATAGTTGGTGGATTCTTATTGCTATCGGTCTGGCAAACGCCATTCCTCAATTCGAGATCATGGGTCGCTCGTCAAAACACTTGGTGTGGCCGCTAATGTTGGTCATTATGGGCTTGATGATCGCATTTCGACCCAAACGAAAATCTAAATGTTACCCTAAGTCGGTCATTAATTCCCAAATTACTAATGATAATAAATTGATGGTCGATATTGTTTTTGGTGGTCGCAAAGAAATTGTTACGTCAAAAGATTTTAAGGGTGGAATCGTATCGGTCACTTTCGGAGGTAGTGAGATAAATCTAACACAGGCCGATTTCACTGAAGAGCAGATCGTGCTCGATTGTAGGGTCACATTCGGTGGTGTTGAACTTATTGTGCCGGCTCATTGGGAGATCCAAAACAATATTGTCCCCTCAATGGGTAGCGTTGAAGATGAGCGAATGATATACACCGGGCAGACCGGCGACGTTAAGAAGAAACTTATACTACAAGGTACTTGCAACTTTGGCAGCATCGAAATAAAATCATACTGATAGCTATCACCAATCTATAAAACAACACACAATTCTATGAAGTCTTTCACAGCACAGATCGTTTACCGCATAGAATGCGATGGTCAACATACCGACCAATATGAAGAACAATGGAGGCTTGTATTTGCCGAAAACGAAGAGCAGGCAGTCATTGAAGCGCGCAACTCCGGCCTTGGCGAAGAAGCGACTTTTATCGATAGGCATGGTCGCACAATTTATTGGCGCATGCTCGCCGTAAAAGACCTTCAGCCGGTAGAGCTCGTCAATGGCGGACTCCTGTTCTCAATGGTGCGAGAGGTGCAGCCGGTTCCTGCACCTATATGGGCTGCCTGATACTAAATGATGACAAAGCTATTTGGTCACACTAACTGTCTATTGGCAGGTTGTGTGACCTTTTTTATTCAAATAACCCTTTTCCCGTAACTTTGCGCCCGCTATATGGTCAAGATCGCAAATATTGAGTTGGGGGAATTTCCTTTATTGCTCGCTCCTATGGAAGATGTGAGTGATCCGCCATTTCGTGCGGTCTGTAAAGAACATGGTGCTGATCTCATGTACACCGAGTTCATTTCTTCCGAAGGACTTATCCGAGACGCGATAAAGAGCAGGCAGAAACTGGATATTTTTGACTATGAAAAGCCCATCGGCATTCAGATCTTCGGTGGCGATGAAGAGGCGATGGCAATGTCAGCTAAGATTGTCGATGCTACAAACCCTGATCTACTCGACATCAATTTCGGATGCCCCGTAAAAAAGGTGGTTTGTAAAGGTGCTGGGGCTGCCGTTCTTAAAGACATCGATCTCATGGTAAGGCTCACCAGTGCATGCATCCGCCAGACTAAATTGCCGGTTACCATCAAAACACGTCTCGGATGGGATAACGATACCAAGAACATCGAAGAAGTGGTGGAACGAATGCAGGATATCGGTGTTCAGGCTATTTCTATTCATGGCCGCACACGCATGCAGTTGTATAAAGGGGAAGCTGACTGGACGCTTATCGGAAAGATCAAAAATAACCCTCGTATCCATATTCCTATTTTTGGCAACGGAGATATTGACTCACCAGAAAAAGCCCTTGAGTATAAGAACAGATATGGTGTAGACGGTATTATGATCGGTCGGGCAGCTATCGGATATCCCTGGATATTCAGAGAGATCAAACACTACATGAAAACGGGCGAGATCCTGCCTCCCCCTACTGTGTCAGAACGTTTAGACGCCTGCCGTAAGCACCTCGACGGCTCAGTTAGCTGGAAGGGAAATAAAGCCGGAATTCTTGAGATGAGGCGCCACTATGCCAGTTATTTGAAGGGACTCTCGCATGTGAAGGAATATCGGAATCGTCTTGTATCTACCGACAATTTAGACGAGATCAGGAATATCCTCATTGAGATTGAACAACGTTACGCCGGCGAAATGGAACCTGCATAGCACCAACTGCTTCTTTTATTAACATTATCGGGAGATTATTGGTCGTACTTTATCGTAAATGGAGGCACTTCTACCGGCATGTCGTTACAAAGTAATCTTAGATTTTCTACGTAAACGATCGCCTCGGTTCCCAACTCAACTATCCTGCTTTTTACCCTCTCCGGAAACGATGGTGTGCACGCCGCCATCGGCCCCTTCAAACCGCCTCCCTTCGGCAGAACAGAAACAGTATAACCCAATATTGTACATCCCTCGCTATATTTCAATCGGGTATTTTCAAGTAGTGCGGCACGGGTAGATGTGAATGATCTGGGTGCTCCTTCTCCATTCACCTGACCGAATGCCCCGAAATAAACCTTGGGTTGTTTCTGTGCTATTGCACTTGAAAAAGAAATTATAGTGAATATTACGGCGGCGGATATTTTCAATTGATGCTTTTTCGTAAATATATGACTTTGATACAAGAATACAACAATGTCGCATTTGAAAGGATGACCATTATCGCGGAGGCTCACAACCAATGAACCGGTTTTCACCCGGCAGTAAAACACCAGATGCACTATCTTTAGCACCTTTATTCAAAGCAAGTCGTCCACGTCAATTACAAGCACTTTATGACCCACATCGGCCTGATATCTGATACCCATGGTTTCCTTGATGATGCTGTTTTTAAACATTTCGATAAGTGCGACCAGGTATGGCATGCAGGCGATTTCGGGCCGGGCGTTGCTGATAAGTTACGGTCGTTCAAACCTTTGCGAGGTGTCTATGGTAATATCGATGGATACGAGATTCGCAGCGAATTCCCGGAAAAATTAAGGTTTACGTGCGAAGGCGTAAATGTCCTGATGATTCACATTGGCGGGTATCCCGGTCGTTATTCGGCTCTTGCAAAAGCCGAGCTGAGATCAGAGCCGTCACAGCTTTTCATAAGTGGCCATTCGCATATCCTCAAGGTTATCTATGACGACAAGATAAAATGCCTGCACATGAATCCGGGTGCTGCCGGAAAACACGGTTGGCACAAGGTTCGTACACTGATTCGTTTTGTTGTCGATGGTGACAAAATGAGAGATTGTGAGGTTATTGAACTAGGCCCCAGGTGAGATCATCCGCGGATCATTCTGAACGCGTGATTCCACTTTCCTCCCAGAAATCCCGGTATACACCACAACATGCATAACGGCTCAATTGCTCGCGCTGCCGTGTCTTTTCCAAGATCTTCAATATCCCACCCAAATTGCGTCAATATGTCCTTTACTTCATCTTTCGAATGGGCGTTGTTCCCGCAAATGAACATGGTCGGCTTCTCTTCAAGTTTCGGATCCACCATATAAGCGTTGCCGACACAACTGAATGATTTTACAAAATGCACCTCAGGAAAACGTTCTTGTAACGATTCCATCAGAGATTCTTCAAAATCAGTGAAAAATTTCAGCACACCATTCTCAGGTGCCGCGTTGGCAATCGGATTCGTAGTGTCAATAACTGTTTTCCAATGCAGGTTTTGCGGCCCCGCCAGGTCTATAGCGTCGGCGGCAGCTTCTCCTTTCACCGCAAGAACTATGATATCGCCAAACTTTGCCGCGTTTTCAAACGTTCCTATATGGGCATGGCTACCTCCGTTTTGTTTCCACTCGTTTAGTTTCCCCTCTTCACGGGTCCCAAGCATCACCTCATAGCCGTATTTCAAAAAGCCGTTGCCTAGCGTACGAGCTACAATTCCTGAACCCAGTATACCTATCTTTTTCATAGTATGGTTTTGATGGCAAATTAGTACAAAATTCAAACGAAAGAACGCCAAATCACACGATTTGTGCATGGCTGTATCAGTAAGTTCTATGCCTGCTGACTATATCTGACTAAATACCCTAATTTTGCAATATGCATGCAGTCAGTTCACTATCCGGAAATACTCGCCATTACCTCGATTTAGAGGAAAAATATGGTGCGCACAATTACCATCCGTTGCCCGTTGTTTTGAAAAAGGGTAGGGGCGTATTTGTGTGGGATGTTGACGACCGCCGTTATTACGATTTCCTGTCCGGCTATTCCGCTATCAATCAGGGACACTGCCATCCCCGCATTATGGAAGCGTTTCTGCACCAGGCGCAGGATCTTACGCTTACATCGCGTGCATTTCACAACAACAAGCTTGGGGAATTCGCAGAGTTCATTACGAAGTTCTTTGGGTACGATAAGGTATTACCCATGAACACGGGTGTAGAAGCAGTAGAGACCGGTTTGAAACTTGCAAGAAGATGGGGATATCAGGTAAAGGGTGTTCCTGCAGACAAAGCTAAGATCATTGTGTGTTCCAACAACTTTCATGGCCGCACCATCAATGTTATTTCGTTTAGTACAGATAGTGATTCCCGTCGCGACTTTGGTCCATTCAATCCGGGTTACGAGGTCATTCCATACAACGATATCCCTGCATTGCAGGCTGCGCTTTGCGATCCAAATGTTGTTGCCTTTTTGGTGGAGCCTATCCAGGGTGAAGCTGGTGTTGTTGTGCCAAACGATGGATACCTCTCTACCGCCGCAGCAATGTGTCGCGAAGCCAATGTATTGTTGATGGCCGATGAGATACAAACCGGCCTGTCACGCACAGGCAAGATGCTTGCCTGCGATCATGAGAATGTCCGTCCTGACATCTTAATGTTAGGTAAGGCACTTTCCGGTGGAACAATGCCTGTGTCGGCTGTCCTCGCAGACGACGAGATCATGCTCACCATTAAGCCCGGCGATCATGGTTCTACCTACGGTGGCAATCCATTGGCTTGTGCCGTGGCTATGACTGCGCTTCATGTGCTAGTTGATGAAAAAATGAGTGAGAACTCGGCATTACAGGGTGCATATCTGCGCGAAAAGCTGACTGCATTAAATCACCCTGCTATTTCTATTGTAAGAGGTAAAGGACTGTTCAATGCGATTGTGATTGAGCATCCCAACAAAGAAGCAGCATGGGATATGTGCATGGAAATGAAAGAAAACGGATTGCTGGCAAAACCTACACACGGCGACCGCATCCGTTTCGCGCCCCCGCTACTCATCTCCCGCGAACAGATCAACGAGTGTATTGATATTATTTCGACCAGTCTCGCAAAATTTTAGCGCGAACGTCGCCATACTTCTATGGGTCAGATAAAGAGTAAAACAAAAAGGTGGTTGATTCTTTTCAGAAGCAACCACCTTTTTTATACCGTGTGATCTCTTATCGGTGTCCTATCAATTTTTTCAGATAAAGACCATATCCGCTTTTCATATAAATGGCAGACAGCTTTTCCATTTGTTCGTCATTGATCCAGCCATTACGGTAGGCGATCTCTTCAATACATCCTATTTTCAGTCCTTGACGTTTTTCTATCACTTCTATAAACTCACCGGCTTCTATAAGAGAATCAAATGTACCGGTATCCAACCATGCAGTACCACGGTCCAGAACACCTACTTCAAGTTTGCCTTTCTCAAGGTACACCTTATTTACATCTGTAATTTCCAGTTCTCCCCTGTGCGACGGCTTGATCGATTTGGCGATAGCTACAACGTCGTTGTCGTAGAAGTAAAGACCCGGAACCGCGTAATTTGATTTCGGGTTGGATGGTTTTTCTTCTATGCTGAGGGCCTTAAAATCTTTATCAAATTCAACAACACCATATCGCTCCGGGTCATGCACCTGATACGCAAATACAACCGCGCCATCCGGCGTGGCTTTTTTACGCAATAATGTACCCATGCCTGAACCATAGAAGATATTGTCTCCAAGTACCAGTGCGGCAGGATCATTACCTATGAAGTCAGCGCCCAGTATGAATGCCTGCGCCAGTCCTTCGGGCTTGGGTTGCACTACATATTCAAACCGGCAACCTATCTGGCTACCGTCACCCAGCAGCTTCTTGAATGCCGGTTGATCTTCGGGGGTAGTAATGATCAGGATCTCATTTATCCCTGCCAGCATTAGTGTCGACAAAGGGTAATAGATCATTGGTTTGTCGTAAACAGGCATGAGCTGCTTGCTAACGGCAATGGTCAGCGGGTAAAGCCTGGTGCCCGATCCACCTGCAAGTATGATCCCTTTCATTATCTGTGTGTGTATTGATTTTCGTAATAGTTTTTGTAGTCGCCCGACGTCACATGGTTCAGCCATTCTTCATTGGCCATATACCAGTCGATTGTTATCCTCAATCCCTCTTCAAAAGTAACTGATGGGTACCAGCCAAGCTCCTTATTGATCTTAGTTGCGTCTATTGCATACCGACGGTCGTGACCCGGACGATCTTTAATGTAGCTGATCAGTTTCTCAGATTCACCTTCCTGGCGACCAAGTCGCTTATCCATCTCACGGCACATGAGTTTCACTAACTCAATATTCTGCCACTCGTTGAATCCGCCGATGTTGTACGTTTCACCATTCCTTCCGCCGTGGAATACCATATCAATAGCGCGTGCGTGGTCCACAACATACAACCAGTCACGTGTGTATTTTCCATCGCCGTATACGGGCAATGGTTTATTGTTACGGATATTGTTGATGAACAACGGGATTAGTTTCTCAGGGAAGTGGTTCGGACCATAGTTGTTAGAACAGTTCGTGATAACGAAAGGCATATGGTAGGTATTTCCATATGCACGTACAAAGTGGTCAGACGCAGCTTTCGATGCTGAATAAGGTGATTGAGGATCATAAGGAGTCGTCTCAAGGAAGAATCCCTCCTCTCCCAATGAACCATAAACTTCATCCGTAGAAACGTGATAAAAGCGTTTACCTTCCATGTTGTCCTTCCAGATCATACGGGCGGCATTCAGCAGATTGGCTGTTCCCATCACGTTCGTGCGGATGAACGCGTTCGGATCGATGATCGAACGGTCCACATGACTTTCTGCGGCCAGATGTATCACCCCGTCGAAATTGTACTTAGCAAAAATGCTGTTTATTGTAACCTCATCGGTAATATCGGCCTTCTCAAATATGTAGTTTGGCGCATCCTGAACGTCCTTCAGGTTTTCCAGATTCCCTGCATAGGTCAATGCGTCAAGATTAACGATCTTATAGTCCGGGTACTTGGTAACAAATAACCGCACCACATGCGATCCGATGAACCCTGCACCACCCGTTATCAACAGTGTTTTTTTCATGCTGCGAAAGTGAAATATTTTATGTTCTGGTATTGTTTCAGGCAGTTGAAATCCTTCAGCCGCCATTGTTGCTGTTATACTAGTTTGAACGATTCAATGAATTTGGTAGTAAAATTACCCTTCCTGAAATCCTCATTACGCATCAGCTGCAAATGGAATGGGATGGTAGTTTTTACGCCCTCTATTACGTACTCGCTCAGCGCACGCTCCATTGTGTTGATGGCTTCTTCGCGCGTCTGTGCTACTGCTATCACTTTCGCGATCATTGAGTCGTAGTATGGCGGAATAGTGTAACCCGCATAGATGTGAGAATCAACCCGAACCCCATGACCACCCGGCGTATGCAGGGTAGTAATCTTTCCCGGACACGGACGGAAGTCATTATACGGATCTTCCGCGTTGATACGACATTCAATTGCGTGTATCTTCGGCTCGTAGTTCTTTCCGCTGATGGCCACACCCGCAGCGATCTTTATCTGCTCTTTGATAAGGTCATAGCTGATAACTTCCTCTGTCACACCGTGTTCCACCTGGATACGGGTATTCATTTCCATGAAGTAGAAGTTCCTGTGTTTGTCCACAAGGAACTCTATCGTTCCGACGCTTTCATAATTGATCGCTGATGCAGCCTTGATAGCCGCCTCGCCCATACGTTGACGAAGTTCATCTGTCATGAACGGTGAAGGCGATTCTTCAACCAACTTCTGGTGACGACGCTGTATAGAGCAATCACGTTCGCTCAGGTGACAAACAGCACCAAACTGATCGCCTGCAACCTGTATCTCGATGTGACGAGGCTCCTCAACGAATTTCTCCATGTATATGCCATCGTTCTTGAACGATGCCTTTGCCTCCATTTTCGCGTTGTTGAAGGAATTCTCCATTTCACTCTCCTCCCAAATCACACGCATACCCTTGCCACCGCCACCGGCAGTTGCTTTAATGATAACAGGGTAACCGATCTTCTCAGCCCATTTTTTCGCTACCTCAACACTCTCTATCAACCCTTCAGAACCGGGAATCACCGGTACTCCCGCCTTGATCATCGTTTCTTTCGCTGTGATCTTGTCGCCCATTGCGTTGATCATCGCAGGCGTAGGGCCTATGAATTTGATCTTATACTGAGCACATATCTCAGCAAAAGCCGCATTCTCCGCAAGAAATCCATAACCCGGATGAATAGCGTCAGCATTGGTGATCTCTGCCGCCGCCATTATATGTTGCACATTCAGGTACGAGTCAGAACTCTGTGGTTTACCAATGCACACCGCCTCATCAGCAAAACGAACGTGCAGGCTTTCTTTATCTGCTGTCGAATACACTGCAACAGTACGTATGCCCATTTCCCTACACGTCCTGATAATGCGCAAGGCTATTTCTCCACGGTTAGCTATTAATATTTTTTTAAACACTTTCTTGTGATTTAATTAAATAAATTAATATTTTTTT
>JACSRV010000181.1 GCA_014879545.1 Chitinophagaceae bacterium
ACGGCAGGCAAGCGAAGATTTTTAGGATGTGAAGATGGTAGGATGCAGCTAGGAACAGGCTGTTGCAAACGGGGAACGGTGGGCGAGCTGTCTATTTTCGTTTTTACTTTGAATTTGAAGTAAATGAAGATATCAAGTTGCATTTTTTACAGAGGAAATTATGAAATTTCTCAGCATTGTCGTTTATCAACCAGTCACCCTTACAAGAAGGACATTTTCGGGATCTGTCAACTTTTTTAGAAATGTTTTTATAATTGAACAGATAGTAATATGCAGGCGCTCCCGTTGCTCGCTTGATACTAATACAATTTGCAATCCCTTGCTTTGAAAGTTGCGAAAATGCGTCTGACATTTGCTTTGTAGCCCATTGCTCACCAACCCTACAACCTAATTGCAAATCGTCACATGCTTTATAATTCGTTTCCCAACTCAAAATTTCATAAAGTTCGTCGCTAGTCAGCCCCTTGATTTTATAAAGTGGAACCGATCTTCTACACTCGCCGCACTGTACTGGCGACAAATCATTAAATGTGTGGGTAAATAAAACATAGAAGCCTGGATTCTTGCACTTACAACTTAGCCTTATACAAGACGGATATGTCGCAACACGTTTAACCATCAATTTTGAATTACACCATTTCTCAAGATTGTTCCAATGAGCATTGACATACTCATTATGGTATTTTTTTGAGAGCGATGTACTTTCATGGGTTCTTTGGAATGAGACTATTTCATTGTTTTCAATATAGGGCGATTCATATTTTTTAAGAATCTGTCCTGTTTTACACAAAGACCCTAAAAGAAATTCAAATTCATTTAGGAGTTCCTCTCGGCTATGTTTTGTGTTAATTAATATTGAGACCTTTTGCTTAAACATTAGTTGTATTACATTATCGAAGTAAAGCTATCAAAAGAGTTTGAAAATTGTCCAGTCACCCCGACAGAATAATGAGAACGGAGTCCAATTGGGCTCCGTTTTTGTTTTTGTCTTAACCAGGGTATTGTCTGAACCTGCCTACGGCAGGCAAGCGAAGATTTTTAGGATGTGAAGATGGTGGGATGCTGCTATGTCGGTTTGGATTGAAGAGCCGGGGTTTAAGGCGTTACAAACGCTACACCATGGGATCTTTGTTGCTATGCTGACCAGAGGGTTGTTGTCTGAACTAAGATTCATTGGATTTGAAGATGGTAGGATGCTGTTAGGGACAGGCTGTTGCAAATGCGGTACAACTGTACTCTACTAGTGAATACCCTTGCCAATGGTGTGACCTATAAACTTGCCATTGTGCGCGTTAATGCGGTAGTAATGAATTGCAAAATCAGCATGACCCGCAGTATCGAAGGCTCTTTCGAATTCCCAAGTGAATATTTTACGTCTTGTGTCGAATTTTAGCTTAATGTCCGTGGAAATTCCCAGGTACTTGCGCTGTGATGAATTAATGACGTTGTTATCAGTAGCAATTTTAATTGCATCATGTTTTGAAATCAATTTAGCCTTCTCAGGATGACGTGTAATGTCAGGAAATTCAATGCCATTCAAGATATGCCCGTTAATGTCGGTTTCGACTGTACTGACATATGACACATCACTTGCTGTGTCACTCAACTGAAAACACAAATAATAGCTGCTTGGTTTCCAATTATAGCTCTTGGCGTCAACTTCAATTTTATAGAGACTATCAAGATCAACAAATCCACCACCAATATATTGGAGCTTTTTGAAAAAGGTGATTCCGGTCTGACCAATTATTTCGCTTTCAACCGATTTTCTCACTCGCTCTGGAACGAGTTTGTAGAATGGCAATGATTTAGGAACATAATTACCCATGAATGGTATTCCGGCAGGCAAAGATGCCGACTGATCCTGTTTCCGCGTTTCTAACGCTACAAGCTGCTGCTGTTCACTCGCTGCATCAGATCTCATTGGTGCGTCTTGACTACCGCACCTACAAAACGCAAAAAGAACGACTAAATATTTGAGATTCATCAACGGTATTGCCCGTAATGCACAAGCACTTTCCAAAACTATCAAATATTGTCGGCAATCTGGAACAGCGGCAAAAAAGTGTTTAGTAGCTCGTTTTTCTGAACATGTCTACGGCGGGCAAGCGAGGATACATAGGATGTGGGGATGGTAGGGTGCTGGCATGTAGGTTTAGATTGATAAGGTGGGGTTTAAGGGCGATACAAACGGCATACGATTGGATATGTTCCGAAATGTAAATGATGTGGCACACACGAAAGGTGAGCCACATCCTGGTGAGCCAAATAGCAATAACAGCAGTGTGCCGACGCCATCCATTTTTGTGTAACTTAGTTGACGGATGTTGGACAATTTCAGGCGGTTTCTGGAGCAGAAGGCAGGGCTTACCGCAGAGCAATTTTCGGAGGTGACGGCTGATTTGCGTACTGCCAGGTTCAAGGCGGGAGAAATACTGTTGCGGCAGGGAGATGTTTGTGACCATACTTTCTTTGTGGAAGAGGGACTGCTGCGCCTGTACAGCATATCGGACAACGGGAAGGAACACATACTGCAGTTTGCGCCTGAGAATTGGTTCATATCGGACAGGAGCAGCGCCTATTTCGGCGAACCATCGGAGTATTTTATTGATGCTATTGAGGACACGACGGTAGTGTTTCTGGACAAGGAATTTCTGCGTAAGGTGTCGGATGCAAGTCCGTCGTTCAGGAGCTCGAACGACTATCTGCTGCATAACCACATCCGATTCCTGTACAAACGGGTGAATATGCTGATATCGGATACGGCAGAACAACGCTACCTGAGCTTTATAGAACTGTACCCTGACCTTACGCTGCGGGTGCCACAGTGGATGATAGCTTCCTACCTGGGCATAACGCCGGAGAGCCTGAGCAGGGTGCGGAAAGAACTGGCACGGCGGAATTTCAGGAAAGACTGAGTGTTTTTTCATTTCTTATCATACATCAATGGCCGGGTGTGCACGGCGTTCTACTTTTGTGTTGTCAATCGAATTAATCAAACAATAAAAACAACATCAAAATGGAAAACACAACAAAATGGGTCCTCGACCCCACGCACAGCGAACTGCTCTTTAAAGTAAAACACCTGATGATCTCGAACGTAAAGGGCGAGTTCAGGAAATTCTCGGCCGTGATAGACGGAGCCGACTTCACTACCGCACCGGTGAGTGTGACAATTGACGCGGCATCAATATTTACCAACGAAGACAACCGTGATGGTCACCTGCGTTCGGGCGACTTTTTTGATGTGGAAAACCATAAAGAGATCACTTTTGTATCATCGGCATTTACCAAAAACGGAGACGACTACAAACTGACCGGCGCGCTGACGATAAAAGATATCACGAACATTGTGACTCTGGATGTGGAGTTTGGCGGAACGAACAAAGACCCATGGGGCAACGAAAAGGCGGCATTTGCGGTATCGGGCAAGATCAACCGAAAGGATTGGGGTCTGAACTGGAACGCGGCACTGGAAACAGGCGGTGTGCTGGTGAGCGAAGAAGTGCGCATCAACGCTGAAGTGCAGTTTGTAAAGCAGAATGGATAAACAATGACGTTCCGACAGGAACGGGAAAAATAAAGAAACAGAAGATGGCAACGAAGCAGATAGAACGAGTGATTGCCCCGGAGTCGAAGCACTTTGTAGGTGACGGATTTCTGGTGTACAATATGATACCGGGCAGCAGCGGACTGACGATGCAGCGCATGAGTCCGTTCATAATGCTGGATTACAATGCACCTTACTATTTTCCACCAAGCGACACGCCTAAAGGCGTGGGTGTGCACCCGCACCGTGGTTTTGAGACGGTGACCATTGCCTACAAGGGCAAGGTGGAACACCACGACAGCAGCGGCGGTGGCGGTGTGATAGAAGAAGGCGATGTGCAATGGATGACGGCTGCATCGGGTGTGTTGCACAAGGAATTTCATGAGAAGGAATGGAGCAAGAAGGGAGGTGAGTTCCAGATGGTGCAACTGTGGGTGAACCTGCCCGCGGCGCATAAGATGTCGAAACCGGGCTACCAGGCAATAACGGACGCACAAATGCAACGCTACAAGATAGATGAGGCAGGAAGCGAGGTGAAGGTGATATCGGGCGAATATATGGGCGTGAAGGGTGCCGCAAAAACGTTCACTCCGGTGCACTTGTATAATGCGACACTGAAAGCGGGTGTAAGCGCGACATTCGATCTGCCGGCAAAGTACAATACTGCTCTGCTTGTAATAGAGGGCTCGGTGACGGTAAACGGCACACACAAGGTGCCTGCCAACAATCTGGGTCTGTTTGCAAATGGCGGTGAGACCTTTGCAGTAGAAGCGACAACCGATTCTGTAGTACTGATACTGAGCGGAGAACCGATAGACGAACCAATAGCCGCTCACGGGCCGTTTGTGATGAATACACGGCAGGAGATCATGGAGGCATTCCACGACTATAACGTAGGTAAATTCGGGTATCTGGAAGACTAATAAGAAACAGGGGGACATAAGAGAGGGAAGGCTGTGGCCTTCCCTCTTTGCGTTTTTGAAACACTGTATCATTTTATCGCGTAGCGTACACCAACGTAAAACTCGCGGCCACGGGTGGGTCCCCAGACCGAAGAGATGTCAAAGTATCGGCCGAACGGGTTATCGGCACTGATGATGGGGTTGGGCTGGCGGTAGTTAAATACGTTCTCGCAACCGGCATATACATCAAGCGCCTTCCAACGGAAGGTAAGCTGCATATTGAGCGTGGAATAGGGAACCGAATACAGACCGCGAGCGTATGGCGCGGGATTGCTCCGCGTATCGGGCAGCTTCATCCTATCGAACCAGTGCACATTCATATCAGCCTGCCATTTATTGCTTTCAGTGCGGTACGACACTGCACCCATGGCACGATTGCGTGGATTGAACGGCAATGATTGCCTGACATCATTTACCACCCTATACACATCGAGGTAGTTATAGGCAGCACGTACGTCCAGCTTTCTGAAGAAAGTGAGCGCACCATCCACCTGAATACCCAGAGAGCGTGAGGTACCTGTGAAGTTGCGGATGTATGCCCTGGTGGGATCGGTGTCGTAGTCGGGGAAGAACTGATTGCTGAACTGAGTACCATAAACATCGGCACTGATAGTGCCTGATGTGCCCGGCAACACGAACCTGTAGGTATGGCTGGCACCAAAGTTCCACGCAGCTTCGGGCTTCAGTGGTTCCACGAAGACAATATCTCTTGAGCTTACCAGTAGGTTGACCTGCTCGCTAAAAAGATTGACCTGACGCCAGCCCCGGCCCGCAGATGCCCGCAATGTGTGCTGCGGGTGAAGGACATACTTGAGCATGGCACGCGGTGTAATGTAGGCGCCCCATACCTGATGATGATCGGCACGGACACCGGTGAGCAATGTCACCTTATCGTTTAACCAACGGAAGGTATTCTCGGCGAAAACACCGGGCACTTGCAAGGGTGTGCTATAGCTACCGGCATAGGTGCGCCTGAGGGTGGTATCGGAAAATGCGATCTGTTCCTTCAGATCCTGATGCCTGAAACTGATGCCATACTTCAATTGGTGTGACTTTTTCCATTTCCATTCGTGCTGCAAATTGGCATAGGCAGATACCTGTGAGGCCGTGTAGTGTGTTGTGCCAAAGAACGAATGCTGATCGTGGAACAGGCCGGATGTGGAGAACGCCAGAACGTGCCTGTCGCTGAAACGATAAGCGGCTTTAGCAAACACTTCGCCCTGGCGATAATCAACTACCTGTCCGTACACGGTTGAACTTCCTTCGTCGGCAGTACGGTAGAAGTTGTTCTGCCCGCCTATGCGACTCTCTTTGACACCCCTCACACCTGCCTGCACGAAAAATCCCTTCTTGTCCGCTTCGCCATACTTCCACTTATTGGAGATCATGTAACGCGTTAGCAGGGGTAGATCGAGGAAGCCATCTTGGTTGCCATCTATGCGCTGCGACGGCTGCACAGAATGCAGCGCCAGTAGGGTCGTCCACTTGCCGCCCTTACCTACCCTGGCGGAGAAATTGGCATTTCCATGCTTCTCTCCGAAGCTGTTCATATAGGCATTCAGATACAGCTTATCGGTGTGATCGGGCTGTTTGCTGTCGAGGTTTATCTGGCCACTGATGGCCTCGTATCCCTGGAGGACAGAGGTAGTTCCCTTAGACACATAAATATTGTTGACTATACTGCCCGGATAGGTGCTGATGCCATAGGTGTAGCTGAGACCAGAAATGAGGGGAAGGCCATCGACAAGCACCTGATTGTAAACACCTGAAAGCCCCAGTATGCGCAGCTCCTGTGCATTGGTAATGACGTTGGTGGTCTGCGGCTGCACCGAGGCCTGTGTGCCGAAGCAGCCGGCAAGATCGCAACAAGCAGCCTTGGAGAGCTCATGCTTGCTGATGACCTCTGTCTTGGCAACGTCTAATGAGAGAATAGTTGCGTTACTGCGGTCGGTGATGGTGACAGTTGACAACAGCTTCGCATCGCGCCTTAGCAGGATACTTACATAGGTGCGATCGCCTACGCTTATGGTATCGCCAATGTATCCGTTCATTGACGCGACCAACCGGCGGTCTGCAGAGGGGCAGGCGTCGAGTTCGAAAACACCGTTCTCGTTAGCGACAGCCCCCACAGATGTACCTAACCAATGTACAACTGCGCCGGGCAGGATCTCCCTACCCTCGCCCGCCTCGCCAAACACCTTGCCCCTGAGTGGCTGCGCGCCCGCATGGGTGAGGCCAACCACGAATGCAAGCATTAGGAATATGCGAATCATTGTGCTGATCTTTTACGGGAACGTTTAACCCGATAGGGCGTTTCATTCTGCGCGTCGCAACCGGGCGTTGTCTCGATATACTTTTCGATAAGGTCCTGATTGGTAACTGAGCTGTGGTACACGATAGTGAATACCGATGTCTCTCCTGCGATATCTGTGAAGTCGACTTTATCAATTCCTTCCTGATTCAACAAGCGCTTTTTGATAGTAGGCATGTCGTTGTTGCAATGGAGGTTGGCAACCTTTACAGATATCTTCTTTACTGTATCTGCATTGGCTTGCGCGTTGGTGTCTATGCTGAAAAAGGTTGCGGCACAATAAAGCGCGACAGCCATAATGAATCTGTTCATTGAAAATGAATTTTGAAAATGATCGAAAAAATGCACAACACTCAGGTATGACATCATACAGGAGTGTTGATTCCGGAAAGGACTATTGTGAATAAATATCAGACACGGGGAGGCTTGAGAAAGCCACGAGGGTAAGACTGCGGCAATGACTCAACAGGAGAACTAAAGACCTGAGATCCGGTAGTGCTGACAGCACTGGGCAAAAAGGCCATAGAAGCAGGTATCACCACAGAAAAAGCACAACAGCCACACACCTGAAAGGGATTGCAGCCAAACTTGCAAGCATCATCGTGATCGCCTTCGCAACCACCATCTTCGGTGCATTCATTTTCGCAGCATCCTATTGTTTCAGAGACCACAGAAGCACAGGCAGGCTGCACACTTAGCGTGAGCACCAAAAATGCCAGTATGGTACAAATGAATTTCACACTGCAAATATAGGCAAAGCCGACAATATTACGGAAGCGCCATTTTATTATTCAATTCAATTTGTTATTTTCACATACTCGCAAAAAGCGGAAAATGAACCGGCGAACTAAACTACTTCATCTATGCTCACTGCAGTACACCCCAAACTGCCCATGCGTAGTAAGACAGTCAGCAGACAGTTTTATGTAAACGCATTAGGGTTCACTGAACTAGGCGACCCTGATTTTCAGCCATATCTGATGGTGCGCCGAGATCTGATAGAACTACATTTCTTTGAATTCAAAGAATTGAACCCATTGGAAAACTATGGTCAGATTTATGTGCGAACGGACGATGTGGACCAACTCTATAACAAGATGATTGCTGTAGGGATACCGATACACCCGAATGGGCAACTGGAAACAAAGTCCTGGGGGCAACGCGAATTCTCACTGCTGGACCCGGACAATAACCTGATAACGTTTGGTCAGGCGGTGTAACCTTTGATGCTGTACCTTTAAAAAAAACTCTATGGCCAAGGAACCCATTATTGCTGCAGATGTGCTTGCCTATAACGCAGCACAGCTGCCCGTGGACCGAGAAATATGCGATCTGCTGTGCGTGGAGATAACGCGCAATCTGCCATCGGCTGAACATAAAATATGGCACAGGCACCCGGTTTGGTTTCTTGACGGCAACCCTGTGGCAGGTTATAGTAAACTGAAAGGATGCGTGCGACTGCTGTTCTGGAGCGGTCAATCATTTGAAGAGGAGCACCTATTTCCGGAGGGTAGTTTCAAGGCCGCTGAAGCACGCTACACCTCGATAAAGGAAGTGAATAAAAAAGATCTGAAACGATGGCTGCAGAAGGCTCAGGATATTCAATGGGATTATAAAAACCTTGTGAAACGCAAGGGTGTGCTGGAACGTCTGAAATAGCACAATAACCCCGGCTTATCAGCATTATTTGTATTGCTCGAACCAGTCAAATTTTGATCTGATAATATTGTCCTTTTCCTCTTTCACAAAGTTGAGGTATGCGGCAGCGGCGGAGGAGAACCGTTTGTGCTTGTTCCAGATAAGATGCCAGAAGGTCTTTATGGGAAACCTGCGAACCGGCACTATCTGCAACTCGTGGTTCATCAACTCATTCTTGATACCTATGAGCGGCATGACCGAACAGCCAAGCCCGGCGACGACGGCCTGTTTAACTGCCTCATTGGAGGTAAGTTCCATTTTCTTTCTGGTAGAAATTTTGTTCTCGCTGAGAAACCGTTCCATTGCAAGCCTTGTACCGGACCCCGGCTCGCGGTAAATAAGAGGCAGCTGCTCGAAAAGGGAATTATCGTAGCTACTCTTTTTCAACTGCATATCCATGTTGGCGACCACATACAACTTGTTCTGCATCAGTCTTACGTTCTCCAGCGCCAGCCCCTCAGGCAGAATTGAAACGAGTGAAAAATCCACTTCGTTGTTTTCAAGGCTTTCTATCACCTTGGCTTTATTGGTCACGTCCATCTGCAACTCCACACCAGGGTGCAACCGTAGAAAATCTGTGAGAAAAAAGGGCATCACATACTTACCGGTTGATACGATAGAAATTCTGAGACGTCCAGTTATCTGCCCCTTGTGGGCGTGGGTCTTAAAATCCAGAGCGCTTACGCCTTCCAATATCTGCTCGGAAGCCTCGGCCACCTCGCGGCCAAAATCTGTAATATAGAGCTTTCGGCCTACTACCTCTGTAAGCGGAAGAGCGAATTGATGTTGAAAATTCTTTAGTTGTATGGACACAGCCGGCTGCGTGAGATGAAGCTCTTCGGCGGCCTTGG
>JACSRV010000209.1 GCA_014879545.1 Chitinophagaceae bacterium
AGTTAGAGCATTCTTCCGATTCGTTGAATGCTTTCCAATCGAATTTTTCATCAAATGGGTCGAGTGCTTTTTGCGGGTCAAAAATCCGAATATCTGCCTGAATAGCATTATAAGGGCTAAAATCGGGTGTATTAGTTAATAAATCGTTTAAGTCGGCAGCACCTGCATCGTATTGATTTAGATACGGAATACCAAAAATTTTCCAGAAAGTTTTAAAAATACTTCCAAAACTATAATGGGTTGGACCAATATAATTCTTTTTTGTATAAGGCGAAATCACCATTAAAATACTTCGGTGTGCATCTACATGGTCAACACCTCCTTGTGGGTCATCTTCAGTTACGATAATTAGCATGTTTTTCCAATACGGAGTTTTTGATAGAAATTCGATTGTACGACCTAATGCTAAGTCATTATCAGCCATATAACTTTCTTGAAATGGCCAGCCAGCAGAGGGGCGTTCTTTTGAGCCGTGGTCGTTGGGTAACTGAAGCGTTATGAGCGAAGGTAAGCCTCCATTTTTCCATTTCTCGTTAAATTCTCGTATAAACTCATCAGTTCTGAATTGGTCGGGAATTGCCATGTTGTAAGTCGGAAATGTACGAGATGATTTATCAAAAAGTGGTGCAGCAATCGGATAATTAATGGTGTAAAGTTCGCCTGTGTATTTCATAGTACTATCAGAAAATGCACCGGCCATTTCGACACCAAAACCAAAATTGAATAAATCTTTTTTATTACGTTCCATGTGTTCCCAAAGTGAGCCAGCTTCGTTGTAATCTTCTGGATAAATACTTCCGGCCGAACCATAAATTGACCAATTTCCTGGAGCATTTGAACTCTCTCGCATACTTTTTCGACCACCGTATGAGGCGGCTGTATTCGTTTCTACCCATTCGTTTGGATAAGTATTGACTAACCAACGATGACCATCTGCCGAAACATCCGAATCACAATAAAAATTATCAGAAATTGCAAAGCGTTTGGCGAGTGCCAAATGATTTGGCATAATGTTGGCGTGTTGTACAGTCGAATCGCCTTTTCTGTTTCGTACGGTTCTGTTTATTCCGAATCGAGCCAATTCACTTTCTCCATTTCCGTTTTCAATTTGTCCAAAAACTTCATCGTAGGTTCTGTTTTCTTTAGAAATAAATACGATGTGTTTGATGTTTTCGGAACCTACAAGCGGCTTTATAGGAATAACTTTATCGGAAGTCGAACTATAACTTTCGATAGGAACAAACTTAAAATTATTATCAATAACTTGTTGAGTAAGTTTTTTCAATTCAGCATCTGGTTCAACAGCTTTAAACTTATTAAGATCAGGTCCATTTCTAACAATAAAAATATGCAAAACCGTTGCTACAAAGGTTTTAATATAAAGCCCGAAAACGACTTTTTAAAAAGCCGCAAACCTGTTTTGGTAAACAACGATTGCCATGTTATTTTAGCTGCACCCACCAAAGGCACCGAAGGCTATTTCTATAAAAATTCCGGTGCCGATGAAATGCTTTTTATTCACGAAGGAAAAGGTGTTCTTAAAACGGTTTATGGCGAACTGCCCTTTAGTTATGGCGATTATTTAATAGTGCCGCGTGGTACCATTTACCAAATATCCTTTGAAACCGAAAACAACCGCCTGCTTATAGTAGAAGCCTTTTCGCCCTTCCGCTATCCAAAAAGATATTGCAACCATGCCGGGCAATTGTTAGAGCATTCTCCTTTTTGCGAGCGCGATATTCGAGAGCCGCAAAACTTAACTACTCACGATGAAAAAGGCGATTTTTTAGTTTACATTAAACGAGATAATTTACTGTATCCGTACCACTATCAATATCATCCGTTTGATGCCGTAGGTTGGGATGGCTGCCACTATCCTTTTGCCTTTTCTATTCACGATTTTGAGCCCATTACCGGAAGGGTGCACTTGCCGCCTCCTATTCACCAAACTTTTGAAGCACACAACTTAGTGATATGTAGTTTTGTACCGCGCAAATACGACTACCATCCGTTGGCAATTCCTGCGCCATATCACCATAGCAACGTAGATAGCGATGAAGTGCTTTATTATGTAGATGGCGATTTTATGAGCCGTAAGCATGTAGAAAAAGGAATGATTACCGTTCACCCAATCGGTATTCCGCACGGTCCGCATCCGGGTGCAGTAGAGCGCAGTATTGGCAAAGAAGCCACACAAGAGTTGGCGGTAATGGTAGATACTTTTAAATCGCTCTGGATTTGCGAAGATGCACTCCCAATAGAAGATGCCAATTACTACAAAAGTTGGATGGACTAAAAAGCCGATGCAACAACAGTATATTTAAAATCAAAGCTCCCAAAAACAAAAAAGCCGATGAAAATTCATCGGCTTTTTGCTCCCCCTCTTGGGCTTGAACCAAGGACCCCATGATTAACAGTCATGTGCTCTAACCAACTGAGCTAAGGAGGATTGTTCGTTTTGGGATTGCAAAAATAGTCAGAATCTCGTTCCTGCAAAATTTTTTTGGTAACTTTTCTAAATATTTATTGTTGTAAAGCATTGCCTGAATTTAGTACACTGAAGTGCTTACCTGACAAGGGTCACATCGCCCTTCATTAGTCCTTCTTTTCCAAACCGGTCTACGTAGCTGATCTGCCAGAAATATACGCCCAGGTCGCCCGGTCTTCCGTTACAGGTGCCATCCCATCCCGTTTCCAACGTATTGCCTGTGTAGACTTCCTCTCCCCATCTGTTGAATACCTTAAAAAACTTCAGACTGCGGTAACCTACCGTCAGCGGCCTGAAGATGTCGTTTATGCCGTCGCCATTAGGTGTAAATGCAGTAGGGACGGCAAACGAGGCATTGAACACTACCAGCACGTTTATTGTGTCATATCCCTTACAGCCATAATCGCTCTGCACAAATACCGCGTAACTGTAAAGGCCGGTGTCAATATATTCGGCCGTAGGGGTAGCAATAGTTGAGTCGTCCAGGTTCTGTTTTGGAAGCCATGTGTAATTTCGTCCACCCTTGGCGTCGAATCGGATCTTTTCGCCCTTCACAATAATAGTGTCGTCTCCGGCATAAGGTCTGAAGTCCTGTACAACAATTCGTTTCAATGTTGTATCAACACAATTTCTTGCGTTTTCAGATATAAGTACTACGTTGTACGTGTCACCGCGGTCGAAAGTGTGCACGGGGTTCTGAACCTCAGATGTCTTTCCATCACCGAAGCTCCACTTCCAGTATAGAATCGGTTTAATGGTTGAAGATGTCTCGTCAATAAAAGATATCGGAGTGCCGGGGCAATACTTTCCGGTATCAGTAAATGCCGCCTTGAAAAAGGGGTATATTTTCACAAACCTTGTGATGCTGTCTGGGCAGGTAGAGCCCGGGTTTACTATCAGTTTCACCGAGTAGGTACCGGTATCAGGATATACAAAATCTGGTTCAAATTCGGTTGAAGAGAGCGCAGGATTCCCTTCCAGATCGAATTGCCATTTGTAGGAAAATCCACCGGAGCTTGTGTTTATGAAATGAACCTTGTAGTCGGCGCAATTGACCACATATGTATTCGGTGAATTAGAAAGTATCGGAAAATCAGCGATCACCTTTTTTGAGCAGTCTGTCACCACAAACTGAAACTCGCGTTTACTGGTATTGATCAGCACTCCTTTGCGCCATTCATTGCAGCAAACTGTCACCAGAAATCGTCCGATCCGGTTGGGTGTGCCTGTGACCAAACCCGTCTTTGGGTCTATCTTGATCTGTGGTAATCCGGAAATGGGATTATCGAATGTGTAGGGCGGAAAATACTTCACTGTATCGTATGGAGGAGGATAAGCCTGTACAGGTTTAATGTCGGCATCGGTTGCGCCCAGCTGGGCCGCGCAGAATTCGTATGATAGAGAATCGCCGTCTGCGTCTGTTGCTGAATTGTCGTAGTACAGCGGATTGTCGAGGCAAATGATCTGTGGAGGGTAATTTTTATATACCGCACTGTTATTCCGGTATCCTGATGGTGGTATCACACAGAAATATGTTGCTCCCTGATCGCCAGGATCCACAATGTTCATGATGCTTGAGTTGCGGCAACACCTCTGGTAGGCAACAAGGTAGCCACTGGTGTTTGGCTTCAGAAAATATGTTTTGACAAATTCCTTTCGCAGCAGGCATAGTTGCGGCACTTTGTTGATGCAATCATTGCTAAAGTTGGCAGGTACCGTAATTGCCCCGGTTGCTAAATTGTATCTGATATTTGTGTCCACATTCACGGCTACAGGTGAGCCGTTATTTTCATATAGTGTGAAGTGGGCAGGGTTATCTTCTTTAATGGCATCGGCTACACCGGTCACACAATCCTGATAAATGAACAACCGCACTCTGTACTGCATATATAGCTGGCCGCCTATCACGGTGTCGCCAAGATAGCTGTAGGCAAAATCACCGCCCACAATATGCGATGCTTTTGCCTCTAAAAAGGGCAGCACAAACAATGTGAATATGAGCAATAACCGCTTCATCATTAAGCATTGGGTTTATGGTAACACCTGTGCGCGAATTCCATAAGATCGCTCACCAGTTCTTTAGGGCGTTCGAGCATACTTGTGTGTCCACACCCGTTGTATAAAGATACGAAATTGACCGTCGATCGGTGGCACAGCGATAGAATTTTAGCAAAATTGATGATAGTATCTTCCTTGCCAAGGATCCATTGCATGGGGTATTTTGTGTCTTTGATTAGTTCCGTGTTGTCTTCCCGGGCAATCATGGCGTGGTAAAAATTGGCCAATGCAATCTCGCTCACTTGCATTCCCTGCTCGGTTTTCCATTGCATAATGTCAGGGTTATTCCTTCTGAAATCTGCTGAGAAAAGGTTCACGTTCATTTGTTTGATAAACGCTTCTTTTCCTCCGTTCATTATCAAAGCAATGGCTTTCAGGCGATTTGCTTTCTTTTCGTCATCGTCTGCGGCCGGAGTAGAGTGAATCAAAGACAGTCCACGCACAGCTTCAGGGTAGGCGCGGGCAAATGCAAGAGCCGTATACCCGCCCATTGAGTGTCCGGCTATAACAGAAGAGGGTATATGCTCTTTCCTCAACATGTCCATAATTCCTTCTGCCATAGCAGGCAGAAGGGTAGGTTGGTTGAGTGGCGTGCCGCCACTGCCGGGCAGGTCGGGCGTTAATACCGTAAAATGTGCCGCCAATTCATCAATAATATTTTTCCAGATGAGACTGCTGTCGGGGAAACCGTGTATCAGTACCAGCGCAGGTCCCGAGCCCTTTTTAGTATAGTTCAGTTGTAGGGGCATGTGTTCGTTATGCGGATGCATTGTTTGCAGCCTCTTTGCTTTTTCGGTAAATATTTATGTGTATCGCCATCAGTGCCAGCATCAGCGGCATCAGTTCCGGCACCAGACCCTGAACATTCAATACATGCATGAGAAAGGAAACTGCTATCATCAATATAGCGAGAACAGCATACTTGTCTTTTTTAACGGGTTTTGCAAAGGCAAGCACAAGATTCACCGGCATGGCCCACAGAATATTGTAGTTGTTGGCGCAACCCTGGTGGTCTGTCGCAAACCACATGGTTACAATGAGTGCCCCCAATAGCCCGGACACAAACAGCAGTAGAGTGCTCATGACGCGTCCAAGAAGTTGTAGCTTTTTGATGCCCACACCGGCCAGCGTGAGTAAAAGTAAAGAACAGGTGAGTAACAGCGGTATGTTGGCTCCTGCCTCCACCGGTTTGGCGCCGGGTAATATGATCGTGGGAGCATCGGCTATTTTTTTGCCATTGTTGGTGGCACCGGCAAGTCCATCTCTCAGGTAATCGGGCAGAAACATGATGTCGTTGTCGGTCATTACCTTGTCTATGCGGCTTCCTAAAAGTATGTTCACCCCTACGCGCTCCCAATGCCTGCGGTAGAAGTATCTGTTTATGATGTCGCGGAATGTCAGTTTGCTGTTGTCCGGCAATATCTTTCCATATTTGAAACCGGCACCCAACGTGGCCGGAAACACGTCTCTGATGCGTGTGGCGCAATTGTCAAAAAAGAAATCGTACTTGTAGTACCGGTTCTGTGGAAGCACGTTTTCCTGAAGGAAGGCGTTGATACTCTCTTTGGCGCTATCGTTAATGTTGAGTACTTGTTCTTCCACCTGCCGACCGAGCTCATTGTATTCCATCATGAAGTCCTCAAACAGATTGGTGGCAACATAGTAGGGGAGTTTGCCCCGCATAAACTTCAGTTCAAAGTTGTCGTCATAACCGTTGAACATGCCGTAGTTATAAACAATGTCGCGTAGAGGACCTTCTACGGAGCTGTCGATAACCCGCACAGCAGTGTGGCCGAAGATCTCATACACGAGTTCGCCTACACCGCAGGTAAGCAGGCTGATGCGCAGGTGACTTTTCTGAGGCTCAACAGAAGTGGCGGAATCCGTCTGCGACCATGCCGCCAGCGAAAGTACCATGGCTAAAACCAAGCTTGCAAAACGCTTCATCATCCTGCAAAATAACGAATCCATTTCCTATTCAGGGGCAATGCCCGGGTCAAACAAGGGTTAATTTTAGGGTAGGGGGTGAGCGTTTCGTATATTTGATGGTTGCAAAACCGTATTATGTATCGATTCCTTCTAACCGCTTTCCTCCTGTCAGCACACGGCGTGTTTGGTCAAACTGTGCTGGATGCCACCCGCCGATGCTGGAGTGGAGGCATTGCCGGCAGACACGGCTGTGACTATACTTTTTCAATACTGTTTAAACCTGCCGGGGCTTCGATAGTGCCTGAAAAAATATGGGTTGACGGCCAGGAGGTGCCATTATTGCTGAAAGCCGAAAACGGAATGCAGGCAAATGTCTCGCTCTCGCGTTCGGCGCGCGGACTGCAGCTGGATATTGCGGTTGGTAGTCAGTTCGATGATGGTAATATGTACACTCCGGCGAGCGATAGGCCCAAGACAAAATCGTTGCGGAAACATGCCGGGGTGGCACTATTGGCTTATAAATTCAATGGTAAAATGAAATATTTTACTGTGAAGAAGATCATGGTCGAACACCCGCCTGTGTCGTACCCATGAACGTAATGCAAAGTCCGGAGCGTTTTTGCTTTAAGTGAAAGCAATATTTTTGCCCTTTTTCAATCAGTTATGTGCTGAATAAAAAAAAATGCGGCTATCATTATTGGAAATCTGAATTATTACTTATCTTGCCTTCACAAAATAAAATTGAATGAAAAACTTCGTCTTACTAGCGTGTTTATCGATCGCATTATTCGGTGCAAACAGCGCCTCAGCCCATGGAGATGACTCCAAATCAGAAACAACTGAGTTCCATTGCTACAAGGCCTGGAAAAAGGACTGGAAGAGCGACAAGAAAGAATATAAAGCTAAGAAGAAAATGTGCCAGGACAGGCCATTTGCTGCTGCTCGTAAGCACCGCAAAGCTCACAAGAAAGCTTGGAAGAGCGAGATCAAAGAGCACAACCACTCACATTACTACCACTGGTATTAGTAGATATTTAACTACGAATAGCCCCGTATCACAACTTCGGGGCTATTCGTAATTATATTATTCTGTATATTTTTCAACCTTTTGCTTTTGCAAGGGTTTTTTCTGTTTATGTATACTTTGCACGGGGTTGCTCTCAAGGTGCAAAGTTTTTTTATTTCCTGAAATACCGTTCTTCCACTGAACTTCGTTCCGCAGAGCATTTTCACATTGTGCCAAGACATTGACCCTCCCGGGTCTCCCCCTTATTTGGTTCGTAGATCTATTAATGTTGCACAGACGTAACGACTTTTCGCACCTACTCCTGAAAAGCGGTTCAGCATACAAGACCCGATCAAGCCGGCAAGTTTGCAGTAATAAAAAAAGCTGCCCGAAGACAGCTTTTTTTACAAAATATGGAGACGTTAATTAGTCGTCGTTCTTAGTTGAATGCAGGTGACCGTGTCCGCAGCAATCCTGGTGGTAACGTGCACGAGTGTAAGTGTGCTCGCAAGATTTTTTGCAAGACTCTTTCTTATCGCAGCAAGATTTTTCTTCACCACCGCATTTTTTCTCGCAGCTACCTGCGCAAGCGCCTTTGTGCTTTGCATAGTAACCGTCAGGGCCATAGAAGTAACCATGATGTCCCCAGCTATGATGTGTAGGGCGGCAGCAGTTGCCTTTTTTGCAACCTCCGTGAGCGTTAGCAGCAAATGAGTTGAACAGAGACAGGAAAACCACCATCAGCATGCCTGTAAAGATCCTTAGTTTCATACAGTAAGTTTTTGTTTTAAAAATGTGTTTGGTTGTTAGGACATAAAATTAAACTAAAAACGCGCATTTCAAAAAGATTTTGGCAAAAAAATCTCATCATCGGCAATCCCAGGCGAAAACCTTTACACACATGGTTTTGCACAATGTTTGTCCTGTCTTATTTGTGACTTTACGCATGTTTTTCGGGGACAATTGTTACAGAACAGGAATGCTATCAGCTGCATCTTTGCACAATGATCGTTGCCGGATATATTGCATCCATACTCATAGGGCTTTCACTTGGCCTCGTTGGTGGTGGTGGATCCATACTTACTGTGCCGGTGTTGGTGTATCTGTTTGGTATAGACGCTATGCAGGCAACCTATTATTCTTTATTCATTGTTGGCAGCACCAGTCTGGTTGGGGCGTTTCGTCATTACCGTCAGGGCAATGTGCAACTGCGTGTGGCAGCACTTTTCGGGGTCACTTCTATTGGCACAATACTATTGGTGCGCAGGTTCTTGTTGCCATTGGTACCGAAGGTGCTCTTCACTTTAGGCAATACGGTCGTAACCCGCCAGATGGCAACTATGGCGCTCTTTGCCCTGCTGATGGTGGCAGCGTCACTTTCTATGATAAGGGGCGGCAATGCCGAGCCTGTACCCGATGAGAAGAGTGAAAATAAGACACTGCAATTTGTTCTGGCTGGCATCGGCATCGGTGTAGTGACCGGAGTGCTGGGTGCCGGTGGTGGTTTCCTCCTTATTCCTGCATTGGTGCTGTTGTTGCGCCTGCCCATGAAGCAGGCAGTGGGTACTTCGCTGCTCATCATCGCATTGAACTCCCTCTCAGGGTTTGCAGGTGACCTCGGTTCGGCCAACATAAACTGGCAGTTTCTGCTCACCATCACGGGCATTGCTGTAGCGGGCATATTGGTAGGTACCAGGTTGTCGCGCAATATTCCCGGTCACAAGCTGAAAAAAGGTTTTGGTTGGTTGGTGCTTATCATGGGTATTTATATCTTCATAAGAGAAATTTACACCGCCTGAGTTGTGGGACATTTGTTCCGAACGCATCGCGAACAACTACTGAAATTTGTATAAAAATAGGAAAACAATAAAAAAATAAAAAAA
>JACSRV010000053.1 GCA_014879545.1 Chitinophagaceae bacterium
CTGCGGCGGTTGCGGGATTGGCATTGAGCGTTTCTTCCTGCAAGAAGTACCTTGATGTAAATACCAACCCCAATGTAGCGCACCAGGCTACCGTTATCACTATGCTGCCTGCAGCACAGCTGTATCTCGGTTCGGCAATGGGCGTAGATATGCAGATCAATGGCTCGGTTTGGTCACAGTTCTGGACGCAGTCACCCGCAGGTTCTCAGTATCGTGCCCTCGATCAGTTCGATCCTAAGGCCGACTACTACAATGCCAGCTGGAAGAATCTGTACCTCAGTGCTTCAAACGCTTATCAGTTATACAACCTTGCCGATTCTCAGCATAAAGGTGCCTACAAGGCTATATCGCTGCTGATGCGTGCCTATGCTTTCCAGGCACTTACCGATGGCTGGGGCGATGTTCCTTTCAAAGACGCACTCAGCGGTCAGTTTGCTGATGGACACATCACACATCCTAAGTACGATTCTCAGCGTGTAGTTTACCGCGGCATCCTTGCATACATCGATTCTGCATCTGCACTCATCAACCTGAACGATGGCGCTGCACCGGGTGCTGACGACCTCATTTATGGTGGTAACATGAGCAAGTGGCAGAAATTTGCCAATACGCTGAAACTCCGCGTGTTGATGCGCATGTCAGGTATCGAGCCGCTGTACGCTAACCCACGCATCGATACTATGTTCCTGAAAGGTATGCAGTTCATGGGTGCAGGCGACGACGCGGTTATCGCTTACGGTTCCGGCGCTACCAACAACAACCCGCTCTATTCTGAACTCACTTCGGTGCAGATGGGCGGTGTGCAGCAGATGGCAGGTAGCAAAACTGCTATCGATGAAATGAATTCAAACAACGACTACCGTTCAAAAGTATTCTTCACTACAGTGCCCGGCGCGGGTCGTGTAGGTATCAAGCAGGGCGAGTACGATATCATGGTATCATCTAGTTCTTACTCAGTACCGAGTGCTCATGTAGGCGGTAACGCTGCTTCTGCTGCATCAGCCAAAGCGGGTGTAGTGCTCCTGTCAAGCTGGGAAAGTTACTTCCTGCAGGCTGAGGCTGTGGCTCGTGGCATCACTGCTGCCGGCGGCGATGACGCTGATCTTTTCTACAAAGGTCTCAACGCAAGCTTCTCTTACTGGAACAATGCATTGGTTGCCGAGGGTTATCCTTCAGCATCGGCAGCTTACAGTGTGTATGTGAACGGTGATGCAACTGCATCTATCCCTGCTGCTTACTGGGGTCAGTATCCTGTTACCGGCACTGCCGATGACAAGGTACGTCACATCATCACACAGAAGTGGTTCTCAATGTGTGGTACTCAGGGCTTCGAAGCATGGACAGAATGGCGCCGTACCGGTTACCCTACTTTCCTCATCAATCCACGCAACAGCCGCATCGGTGCTATTCAGTTGCCTTCAAGGTTTGTTTACCCTGCTTCAGAGGCAGCTACAAACGCAAACTATCCCGGTCTGCAGTCGGTTACGACTCGTGTATGGTGGGATAAAAACTAATCTGAAATAAATAAAACAAGAGCAGAATGAAGAAGTTATTTATAGTATCAGCGATCGCCGCAGTTGCATTTGGAGCTTGTAAAAAGACCGATGGACCGGTATCTACGCTGCACAACTATTCTAAGCCAACAATAAAAATGGCTGCCGGCGACTACTACAGTATCCCTGTGGGTGGCATGCTGCCTGAGATAAAAGCAACTGCTTACGATTCGTTCTACAACGAAGAATGTACTGTTGTGTACGACCAGACCAAACTGGACAACCTCGTTCCGGGTATCTACCCAGTGGTGGCTACCTCAAAGAATAAGTATGGAATGGCCGCCAACAGGACACTGTGGGTAGCTGTTACCAATATCACCGATTCCATCAATCTGGGCGGTAGTTATGCACGTGTGGCTACTTCTGACACCGTGCAGGTGACCAAACTGGCTCGTGGATTCTATCGCACGTCTGACGTGGGTGCAAACGGTGCTTCAGACACTATTCATGTCATCTCTGCCTACTTCATCCAGACCACTCCTGTGGAACTGCTGATGCCTGCTCAGAGCACCAAATTCGGTACACTGTCTGCAACCGGCGGCACCATCAACACGGTTGCAAGCGACACCACATTCGAATACTCAATTCAGAACAACTTCTTCACCAACGAAACAAGGGTATTTAAGAAGTTCTGATAACGGATATCATATTAGTCAAACCATCCCCGTCCGCAAGACGGGGATGGTTGTTTTTAGAAGGGCTACCCTCAGCTACCGCTACAATCACGGCCGCAAATAGTACCTTTGCATTCTCATAAAACACAGTCATGGACAATAAGCAATACAAACTCGATACAAAGCTGATACACGCGGGTGTGGAACCCGATCCGACCACAGGTGCCATCATGACACCGATCTACCAGACATCTACCTATGTGCAGGCTGCTCCCGGCGATCATAAAGGATATGAATATGCCCGCACGCAGAATCCTACACGCACAGTGCTGCAGAACGCACTTGCAGCTATTGAGAATGGTAAGTATGGCCTCTGCTTTGGTAGCGGTATGGCTGCTACAGATGCCGTGATAAAGCTCCTCCAGCCCGGCGACGAGGTTATCGTTTCAAACGACCTGTATGGCGGCACCTACCGCATCATGACCAAGGTATTTGCCAACTACGGCATCAAGTTCCATTTCATAGGCATGCACAATGCGCAGGATATTAATGCGCACATCACTGCCAACACGAAGATGATATGGATCGAGACGCCAACCAATCCCATGCTGAATGTGATAGACATAGCAGCATGTGCCGAAATTGCTAAGAAGAACAACCTGCTGCTGGTGTGCGACAACACATTCGCATCTCCATACCTGCAGACTCCACTGGACCTGGGTGCTGATATAGTGCTGCACTCTGCTACCAAGTACCTGGGTGGCCACTCTGATGTGGTGCATGGTGCATTGGTGATGAACGACAACTTGCTGGAAGAGCGTCTGCGCTTCATACAGAATAGCTGTGGTGCTGTGCCCGGCCCGCACGACTGCTGGCTGGTGCTACGTGGCATCAAGACCCTGCACGTGCGCATGCAGCGTCATTGTGAGAACGGAGCGGCTATTGCTGAGTTCCTGAGATCGCACCCTAAGGTGGGCAAGGTGATCTGGACCGGCTTCCCCGACCATCCCAACCACGATGTGGCTAAGAAGCAGATGCGTGGCTTTGGCGGCATGATCTCCTTTACGCTCAAAAACGACAGCATTGATGCCGCCATGGAAGTGCTGAAGAAAACCAAGCTGTTCTCGCTGGCCGAATCATTGGGAGGTGTGGAATCCCTTATCGGTCACCCGGCCACCATGACACATGCGTCTATCCCCCGTGAAGAGCGCATCAAGAACGGTCTGGTCGATTCACTCATCCGCCTAAGCGTAGGTATAGAAGATATCGAAGACCTGAAAGCAGACCTGGCGAATGCAATAGGCTAAGGTGCTAAATCGATATTTATTGAAAGGGGTACAGTCGCTGTGCCCCTTTCAATGTCTTAAGTCAGAGGGGCATAAAAAAACTCCCCGCCATGGGCAGGGAGTTCAGTATGAGAATGAATTGTATTAGTTGTTAGGAGTAGATGTAACGTAGCTGGCAGAGATGATACCATTTACAAAACGTACACCTGCAAGAGACTCAATAGTGTTGATGTCCACTTTGTGGTTAGCCAGGTTGTCCTTAGCATTGTATGGTTCGATGTTGTGGAACTGGTAGCACAGGTATTCGTCGGTGCTTGGGATGTAGATCACTTTCCAGGCCCATTCAGGAACAATAACGTTGTTGTTATGACCAATAACCCAGTTGCGGCCCACAGTACCTGCGAACACTTTTACTTTCTTGTATTTCTTAGCTTTCAGCATTTCCTTCTCATGCAACTTTTCCCACAAACCTTTGTGCAGGTTGCGTGGCATTGGCATGATGTTAGTGAAGTAATAGCTTTCAGTGTAAGCGTCTTTGTCGCAGTTGTTCTCGTTTGGCGCCATCATAGGAGCATCTTCAAACAAAGTGCTCTTGTAGTCGTTAATGAGGTCGGAAGCGTCAGTGAGTTGAGGGTCTGCACTCAGCCTGACATTGTGGTCACCTTTCAGCTTGGAACAGTTGAACATGTCCGGAGTGAGGGAATAAACGACCAGAACCGGGATATGCTGTGACTTGGAGAAGTATGAGGTAAAGTTGGTGTTCCTCACTTTCACGATATCCTGTCCGTAGCTGCTGAAGCTAAGTGCTATCAGCATAACGGCCAACAGTTTTGATGTGCCTTTAAGAATTATTTTTTGCATACGTGCCTTTTGTTCAGGTTAGCAAATTTAACAAGAATTAGATTGTCTTGCGATAAAAATATGACTTTCACCGAATTTTTTATAATAATACCCCGAATAATATCGGGATTTTTGAAAGTTTAATATCATTTGCCTGCAAGGTATCTGTCTGAGAGCGGCTGCAGGTGCAATTTTGAAGCCTATGCAGTGTGCGACTGCACCGGCAGGCGAACGAAGAAAGTGGTGCCTTTTCCTTCCTCTGATTCGAACCAGATGCTGCCCTTCCAGAATTCGATGATCTTGCGCGTCATAGCGAGGCCCAGGCCGGTTCCGGACGATTTTGTAGTGAAGTAGGGCTGGAAGATGCGCTGTGCCACCTCATCGCTGATGCCATGCCCGTTGTCGGTAATGGTGATGAGTGCATGTCCGTCCTCGGCCTTGAGTGTCACCTCTATCAGTCCTTCCCTGTCTGCAGGAATGGCTTGTTTAGCATTCTCCAACAGATTGGTGAGCATGCGCAGTAGCTGGCTGTGGTCGGAGAAGGTGTAGATCTTTTCAACAGGCAGTTCCAGCTTCAGGTTACAATGGGCTTCGTTGGTGTAGAGGCCGGTTGCAAGCGTCAGCAGGGCACCGAGCTCCAGGTCTTCGGGGCGCGCCTCGGGCATCTTGGCAAAGTTGGAGAACTCGGAGGCAATGTAGGATAGGTTGTCTATCTGCTCTATGATAGATTCTGAAACACGCAGGGTGAGCGCTTTGATATTGGGGTTGTCGCCCTTGATAGCCTGAAGCAGATACTGTACGTTCAGCTTCATAGGTGTAAGCGGGTTCTTTATCTCGTGCGCCACTTGCCGGGCCATCTCGCGCCATGCTGTTTCGCGTTCGCTCTGTGCAAGGAGCGCCGCATTCTCTTCCACCTTGTTCACCATCTTGTTGTACTCTTCAACAAGCAGGCCTATCTCATCGTCATACGGCCAGGTGATACGCTCGTTCTGCTGTAGGTTCAGCCTGCCGAACTGCGCTATGATGACGTTGAACGAACCGGTTACCCAGCGGGTGATGGAGACCGTGATGAGGCTGGATATGAGGAAGATGAATGCATACACGTTGATGAGCGTGATAACGATATTGGATATCTGGAAGTTGAGATCTTTCTCGGAAGAGAAGAATGGCACGTTGAGGAAGCCAAGGGCCACGCCATGTTCATTGCGCAGTGGCTCGTAGGCCGAGAGATAGGACAGGCCGGCCACCTGTTCGCGTTGCAGCACCAGAGAGCGCCCGCGCGCATTCAGTTGGTTGTAGGCATCGGGTCGCATGACACGGGCAATGAGCCCCTTCTGATAGATCTCTTCCTGTGACGATGCAAACAGGTGCCCACTATTGTCATAGAGGTTGATGTCTATCTTCTGACTGGCAGCAACACCGGTTATGAACGCGCGGAACCCGTTGGATTGAGTGACCGAGTCGAAACGTGTATCATTTTCGTAGGCACGGGCCGTACTAAGGTAGTTCTGAACAGCGAGTTTTGCATTTTGCATGGCGCTGCTGAGCTTGGTAGAATTGGAGTTGCGGTAACTGGACGAGAAGAACCAGATGGTCACCACACCAATGAAGACAAATGAAACGAACACAATAGCAAGCATGGCATATTGTATCCTCTTGCGCAGGGTGAGCCGCACATATTTGCCCGGCGCACTGCTATGCGTGAAATAGGAAAGGTAGAGCTGATAAAGTAGTATGATAACGGCAATAAATACCTGAATACTGAACAGGTAGGAAAAGAAAGTGATGATCTCGAGGAAGGTGTTGTGATCATGGACCGCTACAATGGTTCGCTTGTCTGACATTTTGTAGTGGAGCTCTGAAACACCATTGACAGTATAGAACCGGAAATCCTGGTCTTTAAGTGTGTCGTGCGACAGGAACGTAGGGAATGAATATCCGCGGGCCTGATTGGTGAGCCTCCCGTTGACGTAAACCGCGTAGGAGTACTCTTCCTCGCGCAAGGTTGTTTTACCGGTCGGAGGTAATAACAACTCGGGATACACAGTAGCGGCTGCCTGTTTCTTGGGTTTGAGGTCAATGACAACATATCCTATGCGGTTGTTGATAGTATCGGCATATACGGGTATGTAGGACAGGTAGGAGTGCTTGTCGGGCATAGACTCTTTGTAGAACAGGTAGGGCGAGGGCGTGGGTACTGATTCGTTTTTATCGAACATGAAGGAATAGTAGTCGGCAGAATCGGAATTGTAGAGTGCTTTGCCTTCACTGTCGTACAAGTAGACGCCGGCATCGTAGGCGGCGGCAGCACCCTTGAGGTACATGGTGTCGAAACGGCGTGTGATTACCTTGCGTAGCTGTGCATCCGGTTCGTAAAAGAAGGTCTTAAGTACTGTATCGGTCGCGATATTGTTGATGGTCTTGTCGAATGTATATTCAAGTACGTTATCGCGGTGAGGTGCTAGGCGCTGCTCAACAAACGCCTTTCTGCTTTCTTTCTCTTTGTAGGCGCTGAAATACTGAAGTACTGCCGTGCAGAAAGTGCAGATGAAGAGCGCCCAGAATATCATCTGAGGTTCGAACAGATCTGATACGAGTGTAAGTTTGGGTATGTCAAGCAGGACGATGAACAGTAATAACCAGCCCAGAAGCGACCAGTAGAACAGATCGTTGTAATGACCGCTGACTGCAAGAAATGCCGCACCGGTGAGGGCGGTGAGCAGATATTTTCTGCCTTTTCCGGGAACAAGTTGCCTGAGCTGGAAGTTGAACAGGTAGATGATCATGCTGGAAATACCGGTGATGATGCAGATGACCAGCAGACCAAGAATAGTATAGATGTCTATTGAATAGAAGCGGCTTACATCGAAAGATATGGATGAGTCGAGCACAAGGCTGCGCACCAACGTTACATAGAGCAGCAGGTAAGAGATCATGACAGCAACCAGCAGGAATGGTATCCAGGACCTGATGCGACTATTCTGCATGCGCTCGAAATAGGTTTTATAGGGTGTGTGACGTGTGACGAATACTACCAGCCAAAGGATGCAAAGGGTATTGATGAACAGATCTCCGAAGGACGACAGGTAAACGCTGGACGCGTAAAGCTGAGGTGAGAAGAACATGAGCGTATCCAGATTGAACGGTACGCCGAACAAATAGAGGTAAACGCGAATGGTGATGATGACCAGCAGGGTAGCGATGAAGCCTATGAGCGATGAGCGGTTCCGGGTGAGGTGTATGATCATGAGGTGTATCCAGGAGATACTGGCCAGCAGTGCGGCCAATAACATGACAATAAAAAACAGATCGGGCACCCATTTCTGAACATCCTGAATATTGAACAGCAGATGAAATGCCGGACTATTGTCTTTGGCATTGATGGTATAAGCACCCGGTGCGGGCAGGTTGGGCGGTATGATACGTGTGTTGACGGGAATAAGGTCGGAGGCAATGAACTGAGACTTCAGGTAGTCGTTCTCAACAGGGTAGGAAGCAAGCACGGGATAGAGTACCACCAACAAGCGATTGCCCGGCGGGATGGCCACCAGGCGCCGAACGTACACACCACGGTCGGTGCGCAGCAGGTCGGACCCGTATTCAGTACTGTCTGCCGGGGTGGGGAGTATGGTATTGGTGTTCCAGAATTTTAGTGTGTTGTTGTCGTAGGCGAATACATAGAAGGGAAGGTCGCATATGTAGTTCACATCTGCACCGGGCAGGCCACCATCAAAAAGCTTGCTGACCTTGATCGTATCGCTGAGAAAGAGATCAAAAGCGTTCTCCCGGTTCTGCAGGTCGGTTGTGGCGGCGCGCGCCATACGTTCGGGCAACGCCTCCTGCCGGTGGATATGGTAATAGTAGCCATTGATGCTCCAAAGGAGCAAGCATAGCAGCAGCCATCCCCAGTATGGATATCGCCTGAACATTTTTTATGAGTGCTCCTCGTGTTTTGCCAGGTTCCAGAGTTCGTCCATTTCAGCCAATGTCATATCATGCAGCGACTTGCCTTGTGCCCCGGCTAATTCCTCTATGCGCTGAAATCGCCTGATGAATTTTTTGTTGGTACGTTCCAGCGCATGTTCAGGGTCTACCTTGATGAAGCGTGCATAGTTGATCAGCGCAAACATTACGTCACCAAACTCTTCTTCTATATGCTCTTTGTTGCCGCTTTCTACTGCCTCGTACAGTTCCTGTATCTCTTCGTCAACTTTTACACGTACCTGGTCGGTATTGTCCCATTCGAAGCCCACTTGTTTCGTTTTCTCCTGCAGGCGCAGCGCTTTCATGAGAGCCGGCAGCGATGGTGGCAGGCCGGATAGGATAGACTTTTTGCCTTCCTGCTGTTTCAGCTTCTCCCAGTTCTGTTTTACCTGAGTATCGTCGTCTACCTTCAGTGTGCTGTATATGTGCGGGTGACGGCTCACCAGCTTGTTGCAAACGCCTTCTATCACTTCATCCAGTGTGAACTGTCCATGCTCTTTGCCAATGCGGCTGTAGAACACAATGTGCAGCAACATGTCGCCCAGTTCTTCCTTTATGCCTTTCCAGTCTTCGTTAGATATGGCATCGGTGAGTTCATATACTTCTTCCAGTGTTTGCTGACGAAGGGTATGAATGGTCTGCTTTTTGTCCCAGGGACAATTTTCGCGCAGCTCGTCCAGAATGGAACGCAGCCGCTCAAATGATTGTGAATATTGCATGGTAGTGCGCAGGTGGAGTGAATTCACCTAAAGTTAGAGATTGTTTTCGGGATTGCTGAGAAAGGAGCTATTGTTCGCCCCATTTGTAGCTGTTTGTGTCTATGCCCGCCAGCTGCAGCACCCGGTGCACTACAGTCATAGCAGTCTCTTCAACAGTTTGCGGCCTGCTGTAGAATGACGGGGTGGCCGGGCAAATGATGCCTCCTGCTTCTGTAACAGTGGTCATGTTGCGCAGGTGCACCAGGTTGTAGGGCGTTTCGCGAACGACACAAATGAGCTTGCGGCGTTCTTTGAGCATCACATCGGAGGCGCGGGTGATGAGGTCGT
>JACSRV010000093.1 GCA_014879545.1 Chitinophagaceae bacterium
TTTTTAGCCAATTTTTATACAGCCTTGATTTTTTGGTTCTTTTGCATCAAGGCAAAAGAACAGTAGAAGAAATATTTATCACACTACAGAAAACGCACTGTCATAGATATTTCTTTTGTTGCGCTCGGCGTGCGGTGCTAACTTGTATTGATGTTGAAGAAAAGGAGGCGAAGCGGCGCGCATGATGGTTTTTTTGCTTGGAGTGCGCAGTGAGCCACGGTGGGAATACTGAACTATCGGACACATTCATTCCTCACAGTTACTCCGCTGCGCTCAAGTTTGTCTTTAAGGCTAAGCCATGTACTGGTGGAAAGTGTACCGGCAGGGAAAAGTACACTCCTGAAATCCTTGGTTATGACCCTGAGACAGACCGGCATTTTGTATCGGGTTTCAAATACTATTTCTGTTATCGCATCAAATCTGTACACAGACTTTTTCCAAAATGCAAGGTGATTTTTTACCATAATGTACTCGTCAGCTACAGAAAAGTAGTGCATTAGCCAGGCATTCAGGGCGAACCAAAACAAACCCATAGCAATGCCAAAAACAAGCAATCCGGGCTGATTGCTACCGACACCAATAATCACCAGGAATGCCATGCATAAAAAGAACGGCCAAAACATAAAGCCACGCAACGATATGACTGGGCTCCCCGAAAAGGTCTCTTCCAAACTGAAATTGCCTTCCGGCTTTACGGTCCCGGAAAGCGGCAATATCGCCAAGTCAGTCGATTTCTCAACCACTACCTTTTGCACAAATTGCTTTATCTGCCACGAGTTCGAATACATATGATCGATCATGTGCAATACAGAACCGTCACTGGCCGAGAAACGGGCACCCTCCATCTGTTCAGCACCGAATAGGTATTGGAACGCCTGCTTGCCCGAAAGTTCAATGCTACTTACCTCACTCCAATAAAGCGTTCTGTCGCCAACACAAATTTTTTCTGCGTCGACCTTGATGACCGGGGTGTTTTTGAAATACCGGTAAATGGTGTAGAACGCCAGTAGGATCATCAGCCCCCCAAGGCATATCACGAAGGTATCTCCCGCTGTCAGGATCCCCTTCTTTCTTTTCATCGCCATACCGAAATAGATAACAAAGCCGCCTAATGAGCAACAGAAACCGAAAGCAAAGGCCAATGTTGCATAGAATTTTAGCGGGTCTCTTTTGCTTACTACTTGATTCATAATCGTAAATGATTGGACGGTCTACTAAAACAGCGTACCTGCTTCAGGGCCCTTTTTGCGGCCCAGATGTTTGTAGGCTTTTTCGGTGGCCTCGCGGCCACGGGGAGTGCGCATTATGTAACCCTCCTGTATCAGGAATGGCTCATACACCTCTTCTATGGTTCCTGCTTCTTCGCTCACAGCAGTCGCAATATTATTGATACCGGCCGGGCCGCCCTTGAACTTGTCTATGAGGGTAGTAAGGATCTTGTTGTCCATATCGTCCAGGCCGCTCTCGTCTACGTTCAGGGCACGCAGGCCGTGTTCCACAATGGCCATATCTATAACACCATTGCCCAGCACCTGCGCAAAGTCGCGCATGCGGCGCAGCAGGCCGTTAGCTATACGGGGGGTGCCGCGACTGCGGCGGGCTATCTCCAGGGCCGCATCAGACGTGATGCGCACATTCAGCACTCCGGCAGCACGCATCAGGATTCGCTGCAGCACATCGGCCGTGTAATACTCCAGCCTCGACTTGATGCCGAAGCGCGAGAGCAGCGGCGCCGTGAGCAGGCCGCTGCGGGTGGTGGCCCCCACCAGAGTGAAGGGGCTGATGGACAACTGAATGGACCGCGCCGAGGGGCCGCTATCTATCATGATGTCTATCTTAAAGTCCTCCATGGCCGCGTAGAGGTATTCTTCTACTACGGTGCCCAGTCGGTGTATCTCGTCTATGAACAGTACATCGCGGGGTTCCAGGCTGGTGAGCAGGCCGGCAAGGTCGGCGGGTTTTTCTATCACGGGGCCGCTGGTCTCCTTGATCTTCACCCCCAGCTCGTTGGCCACAATGCGCGACAGGGTGGTTTTACCCAGGCCGGGAGGACCGTGAAAAAGGATATGATCGAGCGCCTCGCCACGCAGGTTGGCCGCTTTGATGAAGATGCGGATGTTCTCAATGAGTTTGGGCTGTCCGGCAAAATCCTCAATGGTCTGCGGCCGTATCGTATTTTCATACTCACGGTCCTGCGCGCTCAGGTTGTCGGTTGGCCTCACATGTGAACTCCCCATAGGGCTAAAATTAGTAAAAAGTCGGCAGATGACAGCGGGCGGGCGCTGTGAACGGGAAAGTGAGTAACATTGCAATATGAAACTACTGGTAGTAGCTGCCACAGAAGCGGAGATAGGCATATTCAGAAGCCGCATGCCGCACATTGCCACTCTTGTGACAGGCGTGGGGATGGTGGCCACTACCTATGCGCTGATGAAGCACCTGGCAGGCCACCAATATGATCTGGTAGTACAGGCCGGTGTGGGCGGCAGTTTCGACCACACCCTGCCACTGGGCAGTCTGGTGCATGTGGTCAGCGACCGGTTCGGAGATCTGGGTGCCGAAGACCACGATCGTTTCATAGACATCTTCGACCTGGGTCTGTTGGGCAGCAATGATGCCCCACACACCAACGGTATGCTGGTGAACCCGCTGAGTGCCGCGCACCGCCACATAAAACTGCCGCAGGTAAGTGGCATCACCGTCAATTCGGTAACGGGCAGCGCGGCTACGGTGGCCATCAGGCAGCAGTACGGGTGCACTACCGAAAGTATGGAGGGGGCTGCTCTACATTTTGTCTGCCTCAACGAGGGGGTGACCTTCGCCCAGGTGCGCGCGATATCCAACTACGTAGAGCCGCGCGACAAGAGTAAGTGGCAAATGAAAGACGCCATCATTAATTTGAATGATTGGCTCATCAGTTTTGCCACCGCCGTTAATGCGGAGTGAGTGCCTACCTTTGCAACGAATTGAACAGAAAGAGATGAAACTGACGCTTGGATTCAGCCCCTGCCCCAATGACACCTTCATTTTCGACGCCATGGTAAATGGCGGCGTAGACACCCATGGCATAACGTTCGACTATGTGATGGAAGATGTGGAAACGCTGAACCAATGGGCGGTGCAAGGCAAGCTGGATATAACCAAGCTGAGTTATAATACGTTCCTGAAGGTGACCGACCGCTACGCCCTGCTGCACAGTGGCAGCGCGCTGGGGGTGGGCGTGGGTCCGCTACTCATCTCAAAGCAACCGCTGGACGAAACCCGAATGGCCGACTACCGCATAGCCATACCCGGACTGAACACAACGGCCAATCTGCTGCTGACGCTGGCCTACCCGCAGGCAAGCAACAAAACCGAGATGCTCTTCAGCGACATAGAGAACGCGGTGCTGAGCGGCCAATACGATGCCGGCCTCATTATTCATGAGAACCGCTTTACCTATGCACAAAAAGGGCTACTGAAACACCGCGACCTGGGCGACTGGTGGGAAGAAGCCACCGGCGCGGCCATTCCCCTGGGCGGCATTGTCATGAAGCGTTCCCATGGTGCCGACCTCTGCGCCACTGTCGACCGTATCATAAAAGACAGCCTCGCCCTTTCGTGGAAGCGATACCCCGAACTGACAGAATTTGTCAAATGTCATGCGCAGGAAATGGAAGAGCAGGTGATGCGCAAACACATAGATCTGTATGTAAATGAGTACACCACCGATCTGGGTACGGTGGGCCGCAAGGCCATAGAAACACTCTTTGCCAAGGCAAAAGCCGCCGGGCTTGTCCCCACAGACGCGCCCGCCAATATTTTCTATTGAGGCAACGGGTGTTAACGATCCTCAAATATTAAAGTATCTTGCGGCAAATTCACCATTCCGCGGTACAAGACATAAAGAGAATCACCGATGCTTTTTAACTCAATAGAATTTTTACTATTCTTCCCGATAGTCACGATTCTGTTCTTTTTGCTGCCGCACAAGTTCCGCTGGTTTCATTTGCTGGTAGCAAGTTGCATCTTTTACATGTACTTCATCCCGATCTACATTGTAATTCTGTTTGCTACTATCATAATAGATTACATAGCGGGTATCCTTATAGAAAATGCTGAGGGGAAACAACGAAAGGCATTTCTGGTCATGAGTCTGGTGGCCAACATCGGTGTGCTGGCGGTATTTAAGTATTACAACTTCTTTGTCACCAACATCATAGATGCGTTCCACCTGGGTGGCATGAACATCAATATACCGTTGCTCACCATAGCGCTACCCATCGGTTTGTCGTTCCATACGTTTCAGGCCATGAGTTATACCATAGAGGTGTTTCGCGGCAATCAGAAAGCAGAAAGGCACTTTGGCATCTATGCACTGTATGTGATGTTCTATCCGCAACTGGTGGCAGGTCCTATAGAACGCCCGCAGAATGTGCTACATCAGTTTCATGAGAAGCAATACGTTAATTATGACAACATAGCCCGCGGACTGCGCCTTATGTTGTGGGGATTGATTAAAAAGGTGGTCATTGCCGACAGACTGTCGCTGTATTCGGCACCGGTCTTCAACCACCCGCAAGACCAATCAGCAACCAGCCTGGCTATAGCTACCATCTTCTTCTCGTTCCAGATCTTCTGCGATTTCTCCGGCTACTCCGATATTGCCATAGGTGCTGCAAGGGTAATGGGCTTCAAGCTGATGACCAACTTCAACAAGCCCTACCACTCGCGGTCCATTTCTGAGTTCTGGAAACGTTGGCACATATCGCTGTCCACTTGGTTCAAAGACTATCTGTATATATCGTTGGGCGGAAACAGAGTGGCACTGCCGCGGGTTTACTTCAACCTGTTCTTTGTGTTTCTGGTGAGCGGCTTCTGGCATGGCGCCAATTGGACCTTCATCATATGGGGTGCGCTTCACGGCTTCTACCTAGTGTTTGCCTTGGCTACTAAAGATGTACGCGCCAATCTTACAAAGGCATTGGGCATTTCGCGCGTTCCGGCCATGGACAGGTTCTTTGATGTAGCGATCACGTTTGTACTGGCAGCATTCGCCTGGATCTTCTTCAGGGCCAACAACGTCCACGACTCCTTTGTGATAGTGCGTAAACTGGCCGACCTGCCCGGCGAAATGCTGCAGGTGCTGCAAACGCGTCGCATCGCTTTCCTGAACCTGAAAGGGATATACCAGTGGATACTGCCCGGCTTTGCTGCCATTGCTGCACTTGAAATAGCACACATCATTCAGATAAAGATGAAACTGGAACACACCTTTGAACAGAAACCCGCCCTGGTGCGCTGGGCTGTTTATTATGGTGGCCTGTTCCTGCTGATATTCTACGGGGTGTACGAGAAAAACCAATTCATTTATTACCAGTTCTGATGACGAAGCGACTCCTATTCAAATTGTTCCTTGCAGTGCTGCCGGTGCTGTTGATGGCGATATGGTATGTGGCCGCCGATCCGTTTATGGTGTTGCGGCACTACCCCGATATGTACAATACCGGCCACAAGCACCTGGAACTGAATGAAGACTATGCCACAACAGAGACCTTTCTCCGCCTGTACCCGCAGGGGCAATACGATGCGTATATACTGGGCAGCAGCCGTTCGCGCTATTATACCCCCGACCAATGGCAGAAACGAAAGCCGGGCATGAAACCGTTCCACTTTGGGGTGGCATCTGAAACGCTGTTTGGCGTGGCGGGCAAGGTGAAGATGCTGCATAAAAAGGGCATTAAGATCAGTAACGCATTGATAATAGCAGATGCTGAGTTGTTGTCTAAAGCGGCTAACAGTCCGGGGCATTTGTTCCGTAAGCACCCGCTGGTATCGGGCGAGGGTAATGCAGACTTCCAGTTCACCAGCTTCAAAGACTTCTTCAACCCGGAGGCCATCAGTGGGTATCTGGCGCTGCCGGATGAAGTGCCGGTTGGCAAAAAGGACCCGCAGCAATTGGCGGAGCTCCAGATAGAGAAAGATCCTGCTTCCTACTATGGTCCGCGCATGTCTATGTTCTATAAACGTGCGCCGGTGCAGCAATACGAACCGCAGGTGATATTTGAAGAGCAGCGCAAACTGCTGACGGAGATGAAGGAGATATTTGCTGCCGACAATACCGACTACCGCATTGTACTATCGCCCATGTATGACCAGAAAAAGCTGAACACTAAGGACATGAACACTCTTTATGAAGTGTTTGGCAAAGACCACATCTACGACTTCTCCGGCATCAACGATATCACGCAGGATATGTACAACTACTTCGAAACAGCACACTACCGACCGGCCATAGCCTACCGCATTATGGACAGTGTGTATGCCCGCAGGTAGTTACCCGTTCAGTTTCCAGAATTTCTTTTCGGCCGCGCAATCGGCAATCAGTTTCTCAAACCGCTTCAAGCGTGTGGTCTCTTGTTTGGCACTCATAACCAGATGAATGGCAACCTTTCGGTAAGAAGGAGCAATGCTATTGAAATAGTCCCACGCTTTCTTGTTGGCTTTAAATTTCTTCTCCAACTCAGGGGGTAGTTCCTTCGCATCACTTTCGAAGGAGTAAACGCGTGACCGATGATCTTTACGTTTGTTGAAGGCTTCAATACCCTCCGGGTACATGAGCCCTTCGGCAAGCAGCTTTTCTACCTTGGCTATGTTGATGGCACTCCAGATGCTGGTTGGCTTGCGATGTGTGAAGCGGATAGTGTAACTTTCTTCGTCAATAGTGTGGCGCACGCCATCTATCCAACCAAAGCACAGCGCCTCATCAACCGACTGCGGCCACGTGACCGATGGTTTGCCGGTACCCACTTTATAATACCCCAACTGCAGGGTAGTGGCGGTCTTGTAGTTTTTGATAAACCATTTGCGCAGACCGTTCTGCGTCTTGAAGAATATGGGAGTGCTTTCGGGTGGCATGGTGCGGGCAATTATAATCAGGCGTCGTCTTTTTTGCCCTTTGTTGCGGGCTTGGGTGTGGCCTTGCGGCCTGCTTTTCTCAAGGCGGCATCTATCAGCCATTCTATCTGGCCGTTCACACTACGAAACTCGTCGCCGGCCCATTTTTCGAGAGCCTTGTAGACGTCTTCGTCCAGTCTTAGCACAAAATTCTTCTTGTCTGCCACTTGAATAGATGTGATGTTGCAAAAATAGTCTGCGGAAACGGGATATTATTCCCGTTCCCGCAGTGTTACTGATTATTGGTAAAGGCTGCCGGTGTTGAGCACAGGTTGGGCGCCCTTCTCGCCACACAGCACCACCATGAGGTTGCTTACCATAGTGGCTTTCTTTTCTTCGTCCAGGTGCACTATCTCTTTTTTGCTCAGCTGTTCGAGGGCCAGCTCCACCATGCCTACCGCACCTTCTACAATTTTGAAACGTGCCGCAACTATGGCAGATGCCTGCTGACGCTGCAGCATGGCGCCTGCTATTTCCTGCGCATAGGCCAGGTGACTGATGCGCGCCTCTGTGACGATGATGCCGGCAGTGAGTAAGCGCTCGTTCAGCTCGTCTTGCAGCAGCTCCATGATCTTGTCGCCACCCTCGCGCAGCGTGATGTCGGCGTTCTGGTCTTCAATGCTGTCGTAGGCGAAGCGCATGGTGAGTGCGCGTACCGCAGCCTCGCTCTGCATGCGCACGAAGGCGTTATAGTCGGCCACCTCGTAGGCTGCTTTGTAGGTGTCCTTGATCTGCCACACCACTACGGCGGCTATTTCCACGGGGTTACCCATTTTGTCGTTCACCTTCAGTGTGGGAGTGGCCATGTTCTGTACCCGCTGCGACACCTTGATGCCTACGTACAGCGGATTGACGAAGAACATACCGTTGTCTTTGATAGAGCCTACATACTTACCGAACAGGTTGAGTACGCGGGCGTGGTTTGGCTGAACGATGATGAGGCCCTTCCAGATGATGATGCAAAGACCGAATAGCAAGATGCCGGGTATAGTGTATACGCCGCTTTCCTCAATACCGGCAGTAATGAAGAACTTGATGGCGATGCCCAGAAGCACAAGGGAGATCAGTAAGGCTAAGTAGCCGTTGGTGGGTTTGATGTTCTTTTCCATTTTCTTGAAAATTGTTTGATATCAATTTGATATCAAAAGTACATCAGTTTCCGAATCTGCCAAAAAATAAATTGTTAATGTACAAATGAGAAATTTTCTACACCGTTCATACGATTTTTGACCATGATTGATTTTAATTGCCATCCTATCACAAATGAATTTAACAGCATGAAGTAGTGTATATACCATGAAACAAATGGAGACTAATACACAACAGATTTCAAAAAAGATATCCACAATCATTTGTACTTAAAACATTTTGAAATTATGTTCTAGTAAATTCGCAAAAACTTATTGTGAAAAGGTATAAGTCAATTGAGATATGTGCAGGCGCAGGAGGTCAAGCCTTGGGGCTTGAAGAGGCTGGTTTTGAACATGTTGCACTCGTTGAAGTCGAACAAGTTGCTTGTAGCACACTAAGAATTAACCGGCCCACTTGGAACGTTGTTCACCAGAATGTAAAAGATTTTTCGGCAAAAGAATACGTTGGAGTAGATTTATTTGCTGGAGGTGTGCCTTGTCCTCCATTCTCTGTAGCCGGAAAACAATTGGGCGCCATGGACGAAAGAGATCTGTTCCCAGAAGCAATTAGGTTAGTGAGCGAATGCATGCCCAAAGCAATCATGTTGGAAAACGTTAAAGGGCTATTAGACAAGAAATTCGAGAGCTACCGGATAGATATCATATCTCAACTTGAAAAATTAGGATATTCATGTAGTTGGCAATTGGTACATGCTTCTGATTTTGGCGTGTCGCAATTACGACCGCGAGCAGTGTTGGTCGCATTGAAAAATGAGTACTTTCATTTTTTTCGATGGCCTGAAAAGTCTGATCCCCCACCGCCTGTTGGAGAATTATTGTTTGAAGAGATGGCATCACTGGGTTGGGAGACAGTGCATGAATGGAAAAAGAATGCATCAAGTATTGCGCCAACTTTGGTAGGGGGGTCGAAAAAGCATGGAGGTGCCGATTTAGGTCCGACTCGGGCAAGGGAGGCTTGGGCAAAGTTGGGTGTCGATGGCCGAGGGTTAGCTGATGCCCCACCCAAGAACGGCTCAAAAGTTATGCCTAAACTCACTTTGCAAATGGCCGCACTTGTGCAAGGATTCCCCAAAACATGGGTATTTGCAGGCAAGAAAACACCGGCATACCGTCAGGTTGGTAATGCCTTTCCTCCCCCAGTTGCCAAAGCAATAGGTTCGGCAATAATAAAAGCTATCAAAAAATATGAAAAATCAAACAATATTGT
>JACSRV010000063.1 GCA_014879545.1 Chitinophagaceae bacterium
ATTATTACCACTGCCGACAGGCGTTTTGTGGCGCCAACGCCGATAATGGATCCGGTAATTGTGTGGGTGGTACTAACTGGAATCTTCAGATTCTCGGTCAAAAACAGGGTGATTGCGCCTGCAGTCTCGGCGGCCACACCTTCAAACGGTGTCACCTTTGTGATGCGGGTGCCCATGGTCTTTATGATCTTCCAACCACCGCTCATGGTACCGAGTGCGATAGCCGAATAACAGGCGAGTGGTACCCAGGCAGGCATTTGGTCGTGTGAAGTAATACTTCCTTCACACATCAGTGCAGCTGTGATGATACCCATTACCTTTTGTGCATCGTTCCCGCCATGACCAATACTGAAAATTGCGGAAGAAACAAGTTGAAATCTTTTTAGATATAAAGTTGCTCTCGCAGTATTCAGAGACCCCAGGATCATAGTAAATATCGCCATTACAGCCATTATAAGACCGAGCAGAAGCCACTTGAGATTCTTGCTTTCCAAGAGGACGTTTGCTATATAACTTTCATGGTAGTTTTTTAGTTTCGACGGGTCGGTAACTATGTTTTGATGGAGTAATAGCATCACTAATATCAGAACAAAAATTGACAACAATTTTGGTGCTAATCCCTTTTTAAAGGAATATATAAACCAAAGAGATATTATGAAGGCCATTATCATACCCACCATTGGTGCAAGTACAATAAAGCTAACCGTTTTGATAATGGGTTCTGAGCTGATAGCGCCCAAGCCACCGTGTGCAATGGCTGCTCCCGCAAAGCCACCGATCAGCGTGTGAGAAGAGCTGGAAGGTATGCCGAACCACCATGTGAGCAGGTTCCAGGATATAGCTGCAACAAGTCCGGAGAAAATAACAGGAAGCGTTATGAATTCTTCGTGAACAGTTTTAGCAACAGTTTTTGCCACTCCGTGATCTTTAAAAATAAAGAACGCAACGAAGTTGAACAAAGCTGCCCACATCACAGCCTGAAACGGTGTGAGTACCTTAGTTGAAACTACTGTTGCAATGGAGTTGGCGGCATCGTGGAAACCGTTGATATAATCAAACAATAACGCCAGGAATAGAATAACGAGAAGTAAGGCCGACATGTCCTGGCAGGTATTAAGCGTATTTAATGATAATTGATTCTACTACGTTTGCAGCGTCTTCGCACTTGTCTGTCACCACCTCAAGCATCTGGAAAATATCCTTCTGTTTAATGAGCTCGACTGCGCTGATGTTGGATGAGAAAAGGCGCATCATAGTGGTGTCGAGCAGGTCGTCTGCGGCATTCTCAAGGCTATTAACAGTAACGCATGCAGCAGTTATCGCCCTTAAGTCTTTCATGTCGCGAAGTGCGTGGATGGCGGTATTGATCGCTTTGATCGCTTTGCAGATGATCTCCGCATAGGCTTCCAGTGTGTTATGCTGGTCATCGATCTGATAGTTGACCACGCGCTTGGCGGCCCCCCATATATAGTCGGCAATATCATCGAGGGAGGTAGCGAGGTAATGGATATCTTCACGATCGAGTGGAGTAATGAAATTACTTCCCAATTCAATGAAGATGCGATGTGTTGTTTCATCATTTTTGTGCTCCAGTTCCTCAAGGCTTTTAAGCAATGCATCGCGTTTTACCAGATCTTTTTCGTTGAGTGCACTTTTAAACGTGTCGCCCATTTGAACGAGGGTAGTTGCTACTTCCTCAAACAAACTGAAAAATACCTTGTCCTTTGGAAGGAAGATCTTAATGATGGAACTGAATGACATAGGAGAAGTGTTGATCCGATTTTATAATGATGCAAAGCTATATCGCTAAACCTCCATTTCCTTATTGGTAACGTGGACTTAATATAAACTTAACATTGGAAAGTCACGAAATTAAATTAAATGCGTCCATTGTCCTAAAATCATTTAGATTTTGCCGCATTTTGTTAGTGTTTTGTGCAAAAAAAGAGGGACAGCAACTGTCCCTCTTTCGATTTAGATTTTATGATCAGAGTCCTATGCGCTCTCGAGCACTTTTGGTGCAGCTGAGCGGATCTCATCATTAGCTTTGTCGGCGTATTTGGCAAAGTTGTTTACGAACAATTTAGCGAGTTCATTTGCTTTTTTGTCATAAGCTTCTTTGTCCGCCCAAGTGTTGCGTGGATTCAATATCTCTGTCGGAACGTCAGGAACTGTAGCAGGCATCAGTACTCCGAATACGGAGTGCGCGTCGAAACTTACGTTATCCAACTGACCATTCATCGCAGCAGTGATCATTGCACGGGTATAGCGCAGTTTCATGCGGCTACCAGTACCATATGCACCTCCGCTCCAGCCGGTGTTTACCAACCATACGTTCACGTCAGTGTGTTGCTCCAGTTTAGCGCCCAGTAGTTCAGCGTATTTCGCAGGGTGCAGTGGGAGGAATACACGACCGAAACATGCAGAGAAAGTTGTCTGAGGTTCTGTAACTCCAACTTCTGTACCGGCAACTTTTGCGGTGTAACCACTGATGAAGTGGTACATTGCTTGTGCCTTGGTCAGTTTCGAGATAGGAGGCAGAATTCCGAACGCGTCGCACGTAAGGAAGAAAATATTCTTAGGCTGCCCGCCGTAAGAAGGATTTTTGGCATTGTCGATGTGATCGATAGGGTAGGCAGCACGGGTGTTCTCAGTGATGCTCGCATCAGCATAGTCAACTGTATTGGTACCCGCAAAGAACTTGATATTTTCCAGCAAAGCACCCGGTTTGATAGCGCGGAAGATCTGTGGTTCTTTTTCTTCGCTGAGGTCGATACATTTTGCATAACAACCGCCTTCAAAGTTGAATACTGATTCTTCTGACCAGCCGTGCTCGTCATCGCCGATAAGTGCGCGCTCCGGATCCGCGCTGAGCGTAGTTTTTCCGGTACCGCTAAGGCCGAAGAACAAAGCAACATCGCCGTTTTTACCTTCGTTCGCCGAGCAGTGCATGCTCAGTACTTTGTGGTTGTGTGGCAGCAGGAAATTAAGTACACCGAAGATGCCTTTTTTCATTTCGCCGGTATAACCCGAGCCACCGATCAGAATGATGCGGCGTGTAAAGTTCACGATTGTGAAGTTACCCTGACGAGTACCATCCGTTGCAGGATCGGCCTGGAAACCAGGTGCCTGAAGAATGAGCCAGTCGTGGTTCTGAGTTGTGATCTCAGCTTCAGTAGGTCGCAGGAAAAGATCGTTGCAGAACAGATTCGCCCAAGGAGTTTCGTTCACAACGCGGATGTTCAGGCGGTATGTAGGGTCTGCGCAGGCATAGGCATCACGCACCCATACTTCTTTTCCGGCCATGTACGAACAAACTTTGTCGTACAGTTTATCGAACGCTTCAGGAGTGAATGGTATATTCACATCTCCCCAATCAACGCTGTCTTGAGTGATGGCGTCCTTTACAGTAAATTTATCTTTCGGAGAGCGGCCCGTGAATTTACCGGTGCTTACACACAAAGCACCAGTATCATTTAATACGCCCTGACCAAGTTCAAGTGTTTTTTTAGTGAGTTCTTCCGGAGAAAGGTTCCAGTGTGCAATTCCAACATTTAATCCGAGGTCAGACAGATTTACTGACGGATTTTTTCTACCAAATTCCTGCATAGATTAAGTTTTTATTAAGAATTTTTCAGGCGACAAAAGTAATACATAAACACTGAAATCGGTGTATTAAATTTTGCTGCGAGATCATAACTAGGCATTTAAATATTTGATCGTGTAATTATGGGATGTGCCTTTTTTATACTGACGGGGCAACATTTTTAGCTGATATAGTTGATTTTCAATGATGACCGTTTGATTTTTGCAAAACAGTATCGAAAATCAGATGTGCATAATGTGGTATTTGCTCAGCGAGAGTGTATAATGCTGCGGCTGATTTCTCCGGTTTTTATCCGGGCAGGTGTGGGAAATATAGTTCGAACGTTGCGCCTTCGTCCGGCTCACCCTCTCCTATGATATATCCTTCGTGGTTTGCCATAATTCGTTGACATATTGCCAATCCTATTCCTTTGCCCTCGTATTGAGATTGATCGCCGTGTAATCTTCTGAATATTCTGAAAATATTGTCTATGTGTTGGTTGTCAAATCCGATCCCATTATCGGTGATAGATATACGTTTGAATTGCTGGGTAGCCTGAGACGCATTGATGTCCTTTAGTTTACTTCCTTTAGCAATATCGTACCGAACATAGATTTTTGGGGGGATGCCGTGCCTGGAGAATTTAAGACTGTTGTCGATGATCGCCTGAAAAAGGATCCTCATCTGGTTCTCATATGCATCAACGGTAGGTAGCTTTTGTGTAAAAATGAGTGCCTTCTTTCGGTTGATCTCGCCGGAAAGGTCTTTCTGGACATCGGCAAGGATCTCGTTGAGGTCGCATTTTGATCTGTTTTCATTTGTTTGCGACAAATTGGTGAGGCTCACGAGATTGGCGATCAGTACCTGCATCTTTGAAGCCGAATTATTGATACGATCAAGGGTGTTCACTGTTTTTTCATTGCCGACAGATACTCCACGAACTGCAAGCATATTAGCAAAAACCTGTATTTTTCTGATCGGCTCCTGCAGGTCGTGAGAAATTGCGTAGGCTATGTCCTGAAGTTCATCGTGCGAGCGTTTCAGGTCGAGGAGCTTACCTTGAAGCTCCTCCTGGAACACCATGCCCGACCTCAGCAATTTCATCAAGAGAAGGAACAGGATCAAGGTGATAAAACAGAATATGAACAGAAGTGAGATCAAAGTATTTCCAGTGAGCTCTTCATATATCTGTTGTTTTTTGTATCTCTCTGCATATGATTTGTCTTCAATATCATGCATCAGTGAAATGATGCCATTTGAGGCCAACATATATTTACGGCCATCATGGTAGTTTGTGCCCGGCTCTATTTTGGGTGTATTTGCTGCCGATCGGATGCTGTTTGCCGAAAATTGTAGTCGGGAGTTGATGTTTTTTCTCAGAAAAATTATGTTCTTGGTTTGTAGAGGGTCATCAATCACCAGTCTGCTAAGGATATCCAGCGAACGGTTCAGGCTGTCGATAGTGCTGCCGTAGGTACGCAGATAGCTGGTGTCACCGGTCAAGAGGAACCCTCTTTCCCATCTGTCTATATCTTTCAGATAGACCTCTGTTTTGTAGAGCATTCTTATCACCAGATTGCTGTGTGTGACTTTGTCGGAGTGCTCGGTAAAAGTTGAGTAACGTCGTATGGAAAAGAAAGAAAGGAGCACCATGATAATGAATGATGCACTGAAGGCCAAAAATATCAGAGGTAGTTTTCCTTTCATTTGCTATTACCAAAATCAAAGCTATGATTTTGAAAGCGTTTTGCCGCACATTTATTAACAGTTTCGTCGGGTGTGGCAGCCCTATATTCAGTAATTTGCGCAAAAGAATTCGTTTGATGTATCGGTTTTTGGTGATCTGTGCTATTTCTGTTCTTGCGCCCGTTTTTTCTCGGGCGATTGACGCAACTGTTACGCGGTCTGTTTCCTTTGCAACGGCAGATAACGGCGTCACCTATCGTCCCTATTTGGAAGTAAGCTGGCAGGTAAACCCAAGATCAGTGCATTTTTCGAAAATGTCTGATGGTAAAATATCCGGCAGGATCCGAACGGATATTGTGGTAAAGGATGATAAAGGAATTGTCAACGAAGAACATTTTATTTCGCAGACCAGTCCGCGCTCAACGCCCGAAGAACTGGAAACACTTACGATCATAGATACCAGAAGATTACGTATTGCGGAAGGGAAGTTGCACCTTTTGTTCCGGCTTTCGGATATGAATGACAGCAGCGCACATTTCGATCACATTGATAGTTTTGAAGTCGTAATTCCGCCGGGGGCACCGTACTATAGTGATGTACAGCTTTTGGACACCTTCTTTAAGATGGATTCGAAGACATCATTCGAACGAAACGGGCGACAACACATTCCGATGTGTGCAGATTTTCTTGGGGATAACAAAAGGAACCTTCATTATTATGCCGAGCTGAATAACCTTCGAAGCGTTCCTGCCGAATTATACCCGTTGGTGCATAGGGTACGTTTGGCTAAAAAGAAAAACGAGGCTTTTCTTGCTGATCCAGCAGTGTCCGATACACTTATTGGCGGGCGTGTTCCTCTCATTCTCGGAACTTTTCCGGTGGGCAAGCTTACTTCCGGCAACTATTATATTGTCTTAACACTTGAGGACCGCACCGGACGTGTGCTATGCACGCAATGCCGGTTTTTTCAACGCATGAACCTGCATCCGGAGGTGTCGGAGGTTCCTAAAAAGGCGATCAAAGAAATGTTGGCTGATACAGCCATGGAAAAGATCACAGTTCTGGATCTTGACAAGACGTTTTTATCCAAATACAATCTGGCACAGATCAAGGCGATGTTGAAGATGTTATTGCCGCAGAGCGATCCGATGCAGACGAGTACAATAAACAACTTCCTCAAGAACCCCGACGAGATGTACATGAGATACTACCTGCACAACTATTTTCAGTCTGTCAATTCAAAGGATCCCGGTAAGGCATGGAAAGAATACTCTGAGAAAGTGATGGTGGTAAATAAAAAGTTCTCGGCACAGGGTACAGCCGGTTACGAAACTGAACGCGGCTTTATCTATCTCCGCTATGGCCCGCCAACAGATATTGTGACCGTGACCAACGAGACCGGAGCGTTGCCCTACGAGATATGGCAGTATAATACACTTACGCAGTTCTCTAACAAGAAGGAGCTGGCAAATGCACTCTTTCTTTTTTACAAACCGGGACAAATGATTGGAGACTATCGTTTGTTACATTCTACGGTTCCGGGTGAAATGATGAACTCGGCCTGGCGGATGTATCTGTTTGCAACAAACAATGCGTCCACATCGGCCGGGGTAAACATGAACTCACGTGCCGAGCAGTATTTTAGTGGTAGATGATCCCCTCTATGGGGGTAAAATTGCCTCAAAAGACATCAGCTCAGCCATTGAATCGGTAATTACCCGTAATTTGACTCCGCATTTAAACGTAAAATCATATTTATGAAGGTCGCATCAATTTGTACCACACTATTATTGACTGGCATGATAACACAAGCGCAACAGTCGGCTTTCAACGGACAGTATCCGTCCACAAAGAAAGTTGCACATACCGACGAGTATTTCGGAACAAAGGTTCAGGATCCTTATCGATGGCTGGAAGATGACATGTCTGAAGAGACGAAACAATGGGTCGTCTCCCAAAACAAGGTTACCAACGAGTACCTTTCAAAGATACCTTTCCGTGATGCCATAAAGAAGCGCCTGACGCAACTATGGAATTATGAAAAATATAGCGCGCCGTTTAAAGAAGGTGACTACACATACTTCTATAAGAATGACGGTCTGCAGAATCAGAGCATTTTGTATCGGCAGAAGGGCAATGGAAAACCTGAGGTGTTTCTGGACCCTAATAAGTTCTCTCCCGACGGAACATCTTCATTACAAGGTATCAGTTTCACGAAAGACGGAAGTCTCGCTGCTTTCCAGATAAGCGAAGGTGGTTCGGACTGGCGTAAGGTTGTTGTGATAGAAACCAGGACCGGCAAAAAGGTGGATGATACATTGCTTGATGTAAAATTCAGTGGCACCTCTTGGTACAAGAACGAAGGTTTCTACTATAGCAGCTACGACAAGCCTAAAGGAAGCCAGTTGTCAGAGAAAACACAGATCCATAAACTATATTATCACAAACTTGGTACACCTCAGAGCCAGGATAAACTGATATTTGGCGGTGATACCACACCACGCAGGTATATAGGCGGAGGTGTGACCGAAGATGAGCGTTTCCTGGTCATTTCGGCGGCAAATGCTACTTATGGCAATGAGCTGTACTTACAGGATCTTTCAAAGCCGGGATCTCCGATCATACCTGTGGTTACCGGTTTTGAATTCGAACAGGATGTGGTATACAACGTTGGTTCTAAACTCTATATTCTTACCAATCAGGGTGCGCCTAATAAAAGATTGGTTACTGTTGATGCGTCAAATCCCGTAAAGGACAACTGGAAGACGATCATTGCTGAAGGTAAGTTTCCACTCAGCATCTCGAGCTGTGGCCGCAAATTATTCGCGTCTTACATTGAGGACGCTGTATCGAAAGTATATCAGGTAGACTTGAATGGTAAACGTGAGAAGGAGATCATTTTACCGGGGCTGGGAACGGCAGGTGGTTTTGGCGGCAAAATGGACGAGACTGAGACATACTATACCTATACGTCTTATGTTTATCCACCCACAATTTTCAAGTACAACATCAAGACCGGAAAGTCTGAAGTTTATAAAGTATCGGGGGTGAAGTTTGACCCATCATTGTATGAAAGCAAGCAGGTGTTTTATGATGCTGAAGATGGTGAACGTATCCCGATGATCATCACTTACAAAAAGGGAATGCAGCTGAATGGTAAAAACCCTGTATTGCTTTATGGATATGGTGGGTTCAGTGTAAGTCTGACGCCGTCTTTCAGCGTGAGCAATCTTGTATTCATGGAGAACGGTGGCGTATACGCAGTGGCTAATCTGCGTGGTGGTGGTGAGTATGGCGACAAGTGGCACGATGCCGGTACAAAAATGAATAAGCAGAACGTTTTCAGTGATTTTGTCCGTGCGGGAGAATTCCTGATCAGTGAGAAATACACTTCAAAGGACTATCTGGCCATAGCCGGTGGGTCTAACGGTGGTTTGTTGGTTGGCGCATGCCTCACTCAGCGCCCCGATCTGTTTAAAGTGTGTTTCCCAGCAGTAGGTGTACTGGATATGCTGCGTTATAATAAATTCACTGCTGGTGCCGGTTGGTCATACGACTACGGTACGGCCGAGGACAGCAAAGAAATGTTTGAATATCTGTATAAATATTCTCCTGTACACAATGTCAGGAAGCAAGCTTATCCTGCAACCATGGTAACCACAGGTGACCATGACGACAGGGTGGTGCCTGCACACTCATTCAAATTTGCAGCAGCGCTACAGGAAGGCCAGACTGCGAACAATCCAACCCTTATCAGAATTGAGACAAAGGCCGGTCACGGTGCAGGTAAACCTACCGATATGATAATAGCCGAGCAAGCTGATAAGTGGTCATTCCTTTTGTGGAATATGGGGCTAACTTACAAAGGTTAAGAATCTTAGGTGTGATTAAATTGAAAAGAGACCGCTCAAATATGGGCGGTCTCTTTTTTACGGAAGAAAATTTTTATCGTTGCAGTACCATACGCACCAGCTGCGTGCTGCCATCGGTGCCGGTGAACTGGCACATG
>JACSRV010000129.1 GCA_014879545.1 Chitinophagaceae bacterium
TACATATTGCCGGGAGTTGGGAAGCAACTGCGCAGTTTTTGAGAAGCAAGTGCGCAGTTTTTGGGAAGTAAGTGGGAAGCAAGTGCGCAATTTTCTGCTCACCGTTTGATTCAAACTCCACACAACATTTTACTAACTCATTGATTATCAATACAAAAACACAAGATCACGAGAAACTGTGGCCCAACCGGGCAAATAAGAAAAAATATGGGGCATCTGCGCAGTACACCGCACCACAAGCAGCAGCTACTTATGTAATATGTTGGCAGCAAAATGCAAGTTTAAGATGCAGTTTTTTATCCACCGTATGTTATTAATTAAGTTGTCAGAGAGGGGCATTCAGGTTATCTTTGTAAGGTTCGCAAATTCTGTCAAATAACGATTATTTGTAACGAACGAACAACAAACAATCAGCTGCAATTCCGGTAGTGCCTCTATGGGCGGCAAAACGCCCTCTGATAGTATTATTGCGGTTGCAGCCCTCAAAAATGTTTTATATATAATAATGGAACAGGAAAACGAAAAAGTGCGGGTACCCGCCGAGTATGATGCCGGAAGTATACAGGTGCTGGAAGGGCTGGAAGCCGTTCGTAAGCGCCCCGCCATGTACATAGGCGATATAGGAGTGAAGGGTCTGCACCACCTGGTATATGAGGTGGTAGACAACTCTATAGACGAAGCACTGGCAGGCCACTGTAAGAACATCAACGTCACTATTCATACCGACAACTCTATCTCCGTGCTCGATGATGGCCGTGGTATCCCCACTGGCATGCACCCCAAGGAAGGGCGCTCGGCACTGGAAGTGGTAATGACCGTACTGCACGCCGGTGGCAAGTTCGATAAGGACAGTTACAAGGTGTCGGGCGGTCTGCATGGTGTGGGTGTAAGCTGTGTGAACGCGCTCAGCTCGCTCATGCAAACTACCGTGTACCGCGAAGGAAAGATCTTCGAACAGGAATACCGCATGGGTATCCCTCAGTATCCTGTCCGCGAGATAGGCACATCAGACAAGCGCGGCACGCAGCAGCACTTCTGGCCTGATGGCTCTATCTTCAAAGACACTGTCTACAACCGCGAGATACTTGCAGGTCGCCTGCGCGAGCTTTCTTACCTCAACAAGGGCATCCGCATCACCCTCACCGACGACCGCGAGAAAACCGAAGACGGTCAGTCTCAGACTGAGACCTTCTATAGCGAGGGCGGTATCATAGAGTTTGTACAGATGCTGGACCGCGTGGGCAAGCGCGACCCGCTTTTGTCGCTGCCTATCTTCGTTGAAAGTCACGATAAAGATTCAAACGTATCGGTGGATGTGGCACTTAGCTACAACACCTCTTACAACGAGCATATTTACTCTTATGTAAACAACATCAACACCATAGAAGGTGGTACGCACGTGGCAGGTTTCCGCCGCTCTATCACCAGGGTGTTTAAGTCTTACGGAGATAAGAACAAACTGTTTGAAAAAGCCAAGGTGGAGATCACCGGCGACGACTTCCGCGAGGGACTTAGTGCCGTTATCTCGGTGAAGGTACCCGAACCACAGTTCGAGGGACAGACCAAGACCAAGCTGGGCAACAATGAAGTGATGGGCGTGGTGGACGTATGCGTGAGCCGCGTGCTGGAAGCCTACCTCGAAGAACACCCCAAGGAAGCCAAGCTGATCATAGACAAGGTGATACTGGCAGCGCAGGCACGTGCGGCAGCCCGCAAGGCGCGCGAGATGGTGCAGCGTAAAAGCGTACTGTCGGGCGGCGGCATGCCGGGCAAACTGGCCGACTGCTCTGAACGTGACCCAGAGAAGTGCGAGCTGTACCTTGTGGAAGGAGACTCGGCCGGTGGTACTGCCAAGCAGGGCCGCGACCGTAGCTACCAGGCCATCCTGCCGCTCAGGGGTAAGATCCTGAACGTAGAAAAAGCTCAGGAATACAAGATATACGAGAACGAAGAGATCAAGAATATGTTCACCGCGCTGGGTGTTTCCATCGGCACCCCCGAAGACCCCAAGGCGCTGAACCTCACCAAGCTACGCTACCACAAGATCATCATCATGACCGATGCCGATGTGGATGGTTCGCACATTGCCACGCTCATTCTCACCTTCTTCTTCCGCTACATGAAAGAACTGGTGCTGCAGGGTTATGTGTACCTGGCACAGCCGCCGCTGTACCTTGTGAAGAAAGGCAAAGACCAGAAATATGCCTGGACAGAAGAGGACCGCAAGCGCGCCATAGTAGAACTGGCAAACGGTAAGGAAGATTCGGTGAATGTGCAGCGATACAAGGGTCTGGGAGAGATGAACGCAGAACAGCTGTGGGACACTACCATGAACCCCGACACCCGCACACTGAAGCAGGTGACCATAGAAAGCATGTCTTATGCCGACGAGATCTTCTCTATGCTCATGGGCGATGAGGTGCCACCACGCCGTCAGTTCATTGAAACACACGCTAAGTACGCCAAGATCGATATCTAAGATCTGTACAGATACAACACACAAAAACGGCCGGAACCTACCGGCCGTTTTTTATCACTTTTCTCCCTATAAATTTCGATATTTGTACTACATGAAAAACTTACTTGTTCTTTTGTTCTCTCTGGTAGCGTTCAGCGGCATGGCGCAGATCTCGGTAGATTCTACCAAGACCACACTCACCGTTAAGGAGAAGCTACCCACCGGCGTCAAGACACTCACTGTGTATCGCTCGTTTGTGCAGGGCAGCGGCATGCGCCACCAGGCAGTTTATCAGCCCGTTGCCGACGAGCTGGGCGAAGAACCGGAATCGCTGAAACTTTCGTTTGCAGAAGAACTGCCCCACATCAAAAAGATGATGGACGCAGCCATGGCAAAACGCCAGCTGAACCTGTCCAGCTTTTCATTCAACCTGCTGCCCTATGCCGATCTGGCCAACAAGCTTATAGACATTTATACCAACTCTACCGACTGGAACGACTATGTAAAGAAGGCCACCAACCTCAAACAGACCACTACCCTGTTTGATGGGTCGGAGGTATCGGAAGTGCACTTTTATGCCAAGATGGCCAAGTATGTGATGGACAAAAGCGACTTCGCCACCGAGTTCGACGGGATGCTGAAACCATACGGATACAAGATCGCCTCCATCGACTTTCCCGAGGAGCACCAGCAGGTCTTCTCTGCCGACAAGCTGATGGTACTGGGCAAGAACCCCAACCTCTTCATCCCCATCCCCGATTATTCCATCTCAGTGGTTAAGATCAAGAAGTAATGAGCCAGTATAGTATAGGAGAAGCACTGAATCTGCTCATGGAGCGATCGCACTGGAAGCCCAAGGTCATAGCCCTGCGCATGAGCCAGGAATGGGAAGCCATTACAGGGAAGACCATAGCCAAGTACACCCGCTCGGTGAACATGAACAACAAAACACTCACCATCTATACCGATGTAGCGCCGCTGAAGCAGGAACTGCAAATGGGCAAGGAACAACTCATTGTCCGCATCAACGAATACTTCAACGAAAGAGTAGTAGAGGAGATAGTGATCAGGTAGCACGCCTGCCTGCCCATGCGGCCCCCGCGGCAAACAGACCCACACCCAGCAGCGCGCCCACAGCGTCGGCCACCACGTCCATCAGCTCCATGCTGCGCCCCAGAAAGGTGAGCGCACCCTGCAACCCTTCAGTTACACCTCCCACGGCAACAGCGATCACAAACCACTTGATCATATTACGCACACCACCCTCGGGGTAGGCGCACAACCATAAAAAACCAAACAACCCGAACATCACGAAATGAGTCCACTTATCTATCAGCGGCACATCCACATGAGGCAGCTCGCGCCCCGGGTACAGGCAACCCGTAAAAATGAGCAAGGTCCATAGCATAGCTATGAACCTTGACTGTTTCTTATAGCCCGAACCGGGCAGGAAAATGCTTTTCATTATTCACCTATCAGCTGGCGGTAAGCAGCAGCATCAAGCAGCGCGTCCACATCAGCAGGATTGTCAACGGTCATTTTCACCATCCAGCCTGAACCGTATGGATCTTTGTTCACGTTCTCAGGATTAGCCTCGAGGTCAGCATTCACTTCAGTGATAGTGCCTGCAACCGGCAGGTACAGATCAGAAACGGTCTTAACAGCCTCTACGGTACCGAAAATATCGTTGGCGCCGAAAGGCTTACCAACCGAACTGATGTCCACAAATACGATGTCGCCCAATTCTTTCTGTGCGAAATCTGTAATACCTACAGTTGCGGTATTGCCTTCAATTTTGATCCACTCGTGATCTTTCGTGTAACGTAATGTGCCAGGAAATTCCATTGTTGATTGATTTTGGCATAAAAATAGTGTAAAAAACAGAAAAAGGGAATACCCTGCAGCAGCAGGTCTAAAAAATAACAGAAATGGCCACCGTAATACAGAAGAGCGGTACAAAAGGGTGAAAAACGGGTGACGCAGGTCATAAAAGCATGTTCTTAACTTTTAGTAGTGCGCTTTCATTGCTACCTTCACGGTATTAAATATCAAATCAGGATCATGAAATATCTACCGATTCCTTCGAAGTTGTATGAACAGAACAGGCAGCGCTTCATCAAGAAGATGAAGCCGAACTCAGTTGCCATCTTCCCGGCCAGCCCCACCTTTCCGAAGAGTGGCGACGGCACTTACGGTTACAAACCCGATGCCGATGTGATGTGGCTGTCGGGTGTGGTGCAGGAGAAAACTATAGTGGTACTGTACCCCGACAATCCGGATAAGAGCATGAGGGAAGTGCTGGTGCTGCTGCGCCCCAACGAACTGCTGGAAAAATGGGTAGGACATAAACTGCGCAAAGAAGAAGCTACTGCCATATCGGGTATAGCCAATGTGCAGTGGCTGGACGGCTTTGATGCCATGATACAGGTGATGATGAATTCGGCCGATTACGTGTATCTGAACAGCAACGAACACAACCGCCTGGACGTGGAGCTGCCTCGCACCGACCTGCTGTTTGTGCAAGAGCTGATGAAGAAGTACCCGCTGCACAACTACGAACGTGCCGCCAAGATCATGAAAGAGCTTCGTGCCATCAAAACGAAGGAGGAAATAGAGGTGACCAAGCAGGCTATCGCCATTACAGGTAAGGCGCTTGACAGGGTGCTGAAGTTTGTGCAACCGGGCGTAATGGAGTACGAGATAGAAGCAGAGATCACGCATGAGTTCCTGCGCAACAGAGCCACAGGTCATGCCTATGGCTGCATCATCGCATCGGGCGATAGGGCGCGCACACTGCACTACGAAGAGAACAACCAGGTGTGCAAAGACGGCGAACTGCTGCTGATGGACTTTGGTGCAGAGTACGGCAACTACAATGCCGACCTTACGCGGACGATCCCGGTGAATGGCAAGTTCACCAAACGCCAGAAAGAGGTGTATAATGCTTGTCTGGCAGTACACAACCATGGCAAGAGCATACTGAAGCCTGGCATCCTCTTCCAGGATTACGTGAAGAGCATCAACGCTGAGATGGAAAAGCAACTGCTGAAGATAGGTTTGATCTCTAAATCGGATATTAAGAATCAGGACCCGGCCAACCCTGCATACCGCAAGTACTTCTACCATGGTGTGTCTCACCACCTGGGTCTTGTGGTACACGATGTTGGTTCTTACACCGACGCAGTAAAAGAGGGAATGCTGTTCACGATAGAGCCCGGCATCTACGTAGAAGAAGAACAAATGGGTATCCGAATTGAGAATAACATCTGGATCACTAAGACCGGCAATGTAGACCTCTTCAAAGGCATACCAATAACTACTGATGAGATAGAGACAGTAATGAAACGCTGATCTCAGAGTGCATAAACAATAGCGGGGCTGTGTGATTCACAGCCCCGCTTCATTTTGAATTCCTTGTATTACTTGTCGCTCACCTGCACCTTGTAGACCTCGCCACGTTGTGTGTTTACAGGGATTCCCAGTGATTCGTAGATATAGTCCTGCGCTACGGTGCGTACACTCAGTTTGTTGATCTTGGTATTGCTGCCTGAAGGATGTACCCTGTTTGAGAGGAACACGAATACCACTCCGCTTGCAGGATCGGCCCAAACACAGGTACCCGTGAAACCCTGGTGGCCGAATGTGAGCGCACTCCATCTGTCGCCGGCGCCGCCACCGTCGTCTTCCTTAGGAAGCGCTTTGTCAAAACCAAGTCCGCGGTGACTGATCTTACTGCCATAGGCTGTGAACAGATCTACCGTCTCGGGTTTGAAATAACGTTTGCCACCATAGGTGCCTTTGTTCAGCAGCATCTGGAAAATGACCGCAACGTCTTTAGCAGTTGAGAACAAGCCGGCATGGCCACCCACACCACCCATCATAGCGGCACCCGGGTCGTGCACATAACCACGAACGGTGCTCTGCCTGAAGCCAGTCTCTATTTCGGTTGGAGCAATCTCCTTTGCATCAAACTTAGTGAGCGGGTTGTAGAGCGTGCGCTTCAAACCGAGCGGCTTGTAGAACTCATCTTCTGCGTACTTGTCGACAGTTTTGCCGGTGATCTCTTTTACGATAGCTGCCATAAAGAAGAAGTCGAGATCGCTGTAGACCATCTTACCCGCATTGTCGAGTTTGCTGTCGTAGATGGCAGTCCACATCGTGTCGATGTAATCATTACGCATGAACACATTGGCACCGAGTTGTGTGGTATAGCCCGGCTTTGATACGCTGCTCACCAGCTCGGGGCGTATCTTACCCGACTTGTCAACGACGTCTTTGAAGAAGGGTATCCAACCCTTGAGACCTGCCTGATGCAGCAGCAGGTCGCGTATTTTGAGATCGGCCTTATTAGTGCCACGTGCTTGTGGCAGGTAGTCGCCAATGGTCTTGTCCAGACTGAGTTTGCCCTGCTCATACAAGCGCATCACCGATATGTTGGTAGCCAGCACCTTGGTACATGATGCCACGTCGTAGATGGTATTGGTATCAACCGGTTTGGTTTTGTTGTAATCGAGGTAGCCGAAAGCCCGATCATAAAAGACATTGCCGTTGCGCGCCGCCAAGACTCTGCACCCGGGGAATACCCCATCGGCAATACAGCGTGCCATAAACATGTCCAGACGTGAAAGGGCCTCAGGCTCCACTACTCCGGCAAATGCCGGTAATACCGGTTGTAGCGTAGATGAAGGCTCCTTTAGCATAGTGCGCAACTTGAACGGAGACGGGCAGATACTCTGTCCGTCAGCACAAGCTGTTACCGGCATTTTCCCTTTGGCCTTTGCCTTTTTCAACAGGATGTTTGCCACAGCCTTTTCTGTGAGCGTATCGTCTTCGTATGCCACCATCACCGAGCCTGCGCCACAAAAGTATTGTGTTGCGTAGGCATTACCCATCACAACGATCATGACGTTCCGCATGCAACCGGCCTGCTGCAAAAAGGCAATAGCTTCGTCGCTGAGGCCGTAGTTGCCACCGGGTGTGAAGTTCATGTTGTGCACAGCCACGATAGCAGTACTGTAGCGTGTGATGCTCTCTAACAAACGCTGCACGCTATCGACCCGTGTACCCTTGGGCAACCAACCGGCCTTTACGTTATCGAACCTGTCCTGAAGAATCTCATACAGGGGCGTAGTCTCTGAAGCATTGATACCGATGTAGCCGATGCACATGGTCTCGTTGATCTTCTTCAAGATCTGGTTGTCGTCTTTGACCATTGTGATAGCAGAACGTGCTACCCGGCTACGCATACTGTCAACATCACGATTCAGATCGCGCACGATGTTGTCGGGATCGACATCTTTCACCTCATTAAGGCCTGCATCGTATTTGGCGGCCAATATCTTTTTCACGGCTATCTCCAGTCTTGTCTCAGGCACAGTTCCGGCTTCAATAGCAGCCTTGATCCTGGCAATGGAAGCAGGGACATCCTGTGGCATCAACATGATGTCGTTGCCCGCCATGAATGCACGCAATTCGGACTCCCCGGGATCGAAGTATTTTGTGAGGCCCTGCATGTTGAGGCCATCGGTGATCACGAGTCCGGTGAACCTGAGCTTTTCACGAAGCAAACCTGTGATCGCATTGTAGGAAAGACTTGTGGGTACATGCTCCTCTGTGTCAAGAGCGGGCACCTCCAAATGAGCCACCATTACTGCCTTTACCTTCTCGGCCACCATCTGGCGGAAGGGATATAATTCTACGGAATCGAGCTGAGGTATGGTGCGGGAAATGACGGGGAGATCGTTATGAGAATCGACACTGGTATTGCCATGACCGGGGAAGTGTTTGGCGCATGCCAGGATGCCGTTCTGCTGCAGGCCACGCACATACGCACGACCCAGACGCGCTACCCACACCTTATCCTCTCCATAGGAGCGGGAGTTGATAACAGGATTGGCGGGATTGTTGTTCACATCTACATCGGGGCCGAAATTCATGTGCATACCCAACCTTCTGAACTGCGCAGCAATGGCCGCACTTGTCTTATACACCAGTGCAGTATCGCGGGTGGCGCCCAGCATCATTTGCCGGGGAAGGGGTTTTACACTATCCAGGCGCATACCAACACCCCACTCGGCATCCATGGCAATCAACAAGGGCACCTGCGCCATACGTTGGTACTTGTTGGTGAGCATAGCCTGCCTGCCGGGGCCGCCCTGCATAAAAATGAGGCCTCCTATAAAATGTTTGTTCAGCAGATCGGTTATGCGCTCTTCGTTATAGTTCTTACCACCTGAATAAGCGGAGACCATCATTATCTGACCGATGCGTTCTTCCATATTGAGTTGCGCATATACACTGTCAACCCAGATATTCCTCAGTGCCAACTCACTTTGCCGGCCACGATGCGCGGAAGGCTGCGCACGACCAACACCCGTTAAAATCATAAAAAGCAGTACCAACAACAGTGAACTGCCGGCATTAATCCTCATAGAAACAAAAGTAACCTTATTCCGAAAACAAATGCCCCGTAAACAAAACAGCCTCTGCAACAAGTGCAGAGGCTGGGGATATCTTTTTTGAACCAGACAACTAATTATTGCTCCAACACCAGTCGCACCGAGTTGGTACTACCATCGGCACCGGTGAAACGACACATGTAAACACCGGCAGACAGGCTATCAGACAGGCTGATAACTGCGGAGCGACCATCGATCTTAACGGTCTTGACCATTCGACCGTCGAGCGCATAAATTGCGAGCATGCCTGTTGAACCTGTTTCAATATTTACAAAAGTTGTAGCCGGGTTGGGGAACAAACGGAAAGCAGGTGTTGTAAAGTCCACACCGGCTACCGAAGTCTCACATTCCAGTTGTGTCTTAACAACGATAGTATGTCTTGCCGTGTCTGAGCTGCATGAATTTGACACAACATACATGATATCGGCAGTACCGGGGAAGAGTCCTTCAACGATACCCGTAGCATTGAACACTTTAGCGATCCAATCGGCGCTGCTTACCCACACACCGCCGCCAACTGAGTTTACCATTACGGTAGTATCGCCGATACAGATACTATCTATACCGGAAACAGAACCTGCAACAGCAAGCGGATGCACAGTAACAACAACTGTTGCGCTGGATGAACCACACAGGTTAGTGCGCGTGTAAGAGATCACAGCGGTTCCCGGAGCGACACCGGAAACCTCGCCGGTGGCTGCTACTGTAGCCACCGAAGTGCCAGTAGTACTCCATGTGCCACCGGTAATAGTTTTGCCGAGCAAAGTTGACCCACCAATGCACATACCAAGACCACCTGTGATAGAACCTGGATCGGGCAACGGATCGATGGTAACATGCTGGCGTACGGTGCTGATGCCACACACGCCAGTTACATTGTAGTTGATAGTATCAAGACCGGGGGTGATGCCGGACACAATGCCTGTTGCTGACACTGAAATATTGCCGGTACTGGCAGACCATGTACCTCCAGGCACGGTGGCGATCACCGTCATGGTGCCCGACTGACAAACATTATAAGGCGCTGACAATAAGCCCGGATATGGAAGCGTATTCACGGTAACAACAGAAACCCTTGCACAACCCGTAAGCGGCAATGTGTAGCTGATAGCCGAAGTACCCGAAGCGACCCCTGTAACACTACCAGCTGAACCAACGGTAGCTACAGAAGCATTGCTGCTTGTCCAGCTACCACCACTTGTGATGCTTGCCAGTGTAATTGAAACTCCGACACATACGCTGTCGGGGCCTGTTATTTCAGCCGGCAACGGATTTATTGAAACAGGCGCTGTTCTGTAACAGCCTGTTACAGGCAATGTGTAAGTTATACGCGCTGAACCAGGTGCGACACCAGTGACGAGACCGGCCGCGCTGCCTACGGTAGCGATAGTAGTATCCGAACTGGTCCAGCTACCAGTGAGTGGTGTGCTTGCAAACAAAGTGGAACCTGCCACACAGGCGGTTGAGGTGCCCGTGATAGAAGATGGAACAGGATTAACTGTAATAATCATTGTGCGACGGCATCCTGTTGCAGCGATGCGATAGGTAATATTGACCACGCCGGCAGATACACCGGTGACAATGCCACTGGTGGAGCCAACTGTTGCGTTTGCCGATGATGCTGACCAAAGGCCACCCGAGGTAGGTGTGCTCAGTGTGATATTGCTGCCTGCACATACCTGATCGACGCCAGAAATTGCGACGGGCAATGGATTTACTGTAACAACAGTGGATTTGAAGCAACCATTCGCCAAAGCATAAGAAATAGTGGAAGTGCCTGCGGATACGCCACCGACAACACCCGAAGGAGAGACAACTGCAGCGACCGCGGTGTTGCTGCTGATCCATACACCACCATAGGTGGTGCTACTCAGCGTTGTTGTGGCACCTTCACACATGGTAAGCGTGCCTGTAACCGGTTGTGGCGCTGTAAGCACCCTGATGGTATCGAAGACAATACATGCACCCGGCATGCGGTAGGTGATAAGTGCAGTACCTACGGTCATACCTGTTACCACGCCTGTTGTGGAGCCTACGCGTGCCACTACTGTGCTGCTGCTGCTCCATGTGCCGCCCGGAACCGAGTTTGTCCATGTAGTAGTAAGCAGACGGCACACAGTCGAGTCGCCGGTTATAGGGCCGGGCGCAATGTTCACGGTAACTATAGCAGTGCGGAAGCAACCATTGGAGATGGTATAGCTTACTGTAGCAGTGCCCGGAGTGATACCTGACACAACACCCGACGTGCTGCCAACCGAAATGTTGGCATCGGCAGTGCTCCATGTACCACCGGTGGTGGTATCGGTGAGGGTAGCAGTTGCGCCCTGACAAACATTTTTTGTTCCTGTAATAACCTTCGGACTTGTTGCAACGGTAACCGCCTTTGTAACGCGGCAACCGGTAGGCATTGTGTAAGAAATAGTTGCAGTGCCTGATGCAACAGCGGTTACGATACCGGTTGCAGCGCCCACGGAAACGCCCGACGTACCGCTCCAGGTACCACCTGTGCTATCATTGGTCATTGTAATATCCATGCCGTTACATACGGTAGAAGCACCCACGATAGCTGCAGGGAGCGGATCGACTGTAACAACATCTGTAGTAGTTGTGCTGCCGCAGGCATTGGTAGTAGTATAAGAAATGGTATCGACCCCCATGGATACACCTGTTACAATGCCTGATGTGCCAATGGTAGCTACTGAGGGGTTTGCGGATGCCCATACACCGCCTGTAACGGCATTGCCCAATGCCCGGGTGCTGCCCACACATAAAGGTGTGTTGCCCGTGATGGTACCGGCAGAAGGAAGTGTGTTAACGGTAAATACGAGTGTTGTCGTTGCCGAACCACAAGTATTGGTAACTGTGTATGAAATAAGCGTTGTGCCTGCAGCAACCGACGTAACTGTACCCAACGAATTGATGGTGGCCACAGATGGGTCTGAAGATGCCCATGTGCCGCCGGCTGTGCCATTAGACAGCACGGTAGTGTCGCCAAGACAAATAGTACTTGCTCCCAAAATGCCGCCTGCAAAAGGAAGTGCATTTACTGTAACAAGTGATGTAACTGAACAGCTACCCAATGTATACGAGATCACAACCACGCCGGCGCTAACACCGGTTACAACACCGGTTACGGCATCGACCGATGCAACCGTAGGAATACCCGACGTCCATGAACCACCCGGGGTTGTGCTTGCAAGCGTTGTTGTTGCACCTTCGCAAACGGTTGCAGTACCGGTGATTGCCGCAGGGGTCGTATGAACTGTAACGATTGCCGTAGCAAAATCAAGTCCTAATATGTAAGAAATCTCCGCAGTGCCTGCTGCCACTCCAGTAACGACTCCTGTCGAAAGGTCAACAGTTGCGACCGAAGCATCACTGGTGCTCCATGTTCCGCCGGGTGTAGCATGCCCCAGGGGGGTAGTGCTACCCGTACATACGGAATAGGTACCGGTGACCGGGGTAAGTGGGGGTGTGGGGGTAGCTTTGGCAATAGAGACAATAAGCAGCAGGAAGCCAATTAGCACGTTCTTCATAGCACAGTTTTTATTCATAAGTATAAACGAATTGCAATATAATAAAAGTTTATAAATTTTGGACGTTATTATATTACCAAGGCGTAAAAATAATCAAAATCGCCGCGTTTGCACCTATTAACCGGCATCGAATATGCCTGATCTCCAACATAATTTATACCACATCGGTTGCTTACCTTGTGCTTACATTCACACAATATCATCTTTATGTGGCGGGAAGACGATGAAAAATACATGAGAAGATGCCTGCAACTGGCAGAACAGGCCAAGGGCCATACAAGCCCCAATCCCATGGTGGGGGCCGTGCTGGTGCATAACGACCGAGTGATAGGCGAAGGTTACCATCATTTTTATGGAGGACCACATGCCGAGGTGAACTGTATCGCGGCGGTGAAACCGGAAGACCGTTCGCTTATTGCCGAAAGCACTATGTATGTGAGCCTGGAGCCTTGTGCCCATTTCGGACTAACGCCGCCTTGTGCCAACCTGCTGGTGCGTGAAAAAGTGAAGAAGGTAGTATTAGCCAACACCGATCCGTTTGCCCGGGTGAATGGCAAGGGCATAGCAATACTAAAAGAAGCGGGCGTTGAAGTGACGTCGCATGTGCTGGAGGCGGAGGGCTGGTGGGTGAACCGGCGTTTCTTCGGGTTCCATACCCGCAAACGCCCCTATGTAATATTAAAGTGGGCTGAATCGGAGGACGGCTACATAGGTACTGCAGACAGACAACCGGTGGCCATCAGCTCAAATGAAAGCCTGTTGCTGTCGCATAAATGGAGAACGGAGGAATCGGCGATAATGGTTGGCTATACCACCGCAATGAACGACAACCCACGCCTGACCCCACGCCTGGCTGAAGGGCGACACCCTTTGCGCATTGCATTTGACAGAAAAATGCAACTACCCAAAACGCACCATTTATTTGATGATGCTGCAGCCACGTGGATATTAAATGATAATGAAGAGACAGTGGAAGGCAATATTCACTACATAAAACTTTCGTCGGGCGATAAACTGCAGGAACTGATGGACAGGCTGTATGATGCTCATCTTACCTCGTTGATAGTGGAAGGTGGCGGTCATTTGCTGAACAGTTTTATAGAAAGCGGATTGTGGGACGAAGCCAGGGTGATAACCGGCGCAACGAAGATGGGGAAGGGGCTACCTGCGCCATCTCTTTCGGGCATGGCACCGGAAATGGAGGTTGCAAGCGGACCCGACACTCTGAGACTGTATGTGAATCCCTATCACGGATTCAGGTATGTACAGGGTATGGAATTATAACAACGCGCTTATTCCGGCGTAAGCAAACATCTCACCCAACGGTTTTAACGGGAGTCACCGTCTATTAAGGCGTGTGAAGATTAACTGACATGTAAACCCATCTCTCATTAAAATGAAATGATCAATGGATATTCACCTGTTTACCCTGTGTTACTAAATTGGTTGCAATACCCGTAAAACAAACGGTCACTTTAAAAGCGACCGTTTGTTTTATAACTCTATACATACATTCTTTGGCTCGGTGAAAAACCGCAGAGCCTCCCAGCCGCCCTCGCGGCCTACCCCGCTATTCTTGAATCCGCCGAAAGGAGTGCGCAGATCGCGCAGCAGCCAGCAGTTCACCCATATGATACCGCTGCCCACCTTGGCCGCTACCCTGTTGGCCCGGCTGATATCCTGTGTCCAGATGGTTGCAGACAGGCCATAGTCGCTGGTGTTGGCGAGCTGCAAAGCCTCGTCCTCGGTCTTAAAAGACTGCAGTGTGACCACAGGTCCGAAGATCTCTTCCATATTAGTGCGGCAATTGGCACCAAGCCCTTCTATGACAGTAGGCTCTATGAACAGACCATTTTCACAACGGCCCGATAATTTCACTACGTTTCCGCCCGTAAGTATCTTACCACCTTCCTGAAGTGCGAGATCGATGCAGCTCCGCACCTTGTCGAAGTGCATATTACTTACGACTGCACCCTGTTTGCTGTTCTCGTCCAGCGGATCGCCAACGGTGAGTTTCTTTACGCGGGCAATAAACTCTTCCTTGAATTTCTCATAAATGCTCTCTTCTACCAGAATACGGCTTCCGCACAGGCATATCTGCCCCTGATTGCTGAAAGACGATTGTATGGTAGTGCGCATCATCTTGTCCCAATCGCAATCGGCGAAAATGATATTGGGGTTTTTGCCGCCCAGTTCAAGAGAAATTTTTTTGAACATGGGTGCTGCAGTTGCGGCAATATCGCGACCGGCACGAGTGCTACCGGTGAATGAGATGGCCTTTATGGCCGGGTGAGCCACCATTGCCGATCCGCAACCAGGCCCAGTGCCATGTAAAATGTTGAGGACACCTGCAGGCAGGCCGGCCTCCTGACATATTATACTAAGGAGGTAGGCAGTCATGGGCGTGACCTCGCTTGGCTTTGCCACCACACAGTTGCCGGCGGCCAATGCAGGGGCTATCTTCCATGTGAACAGATAGAGTGGCAGGTTCCAAGGGGAAATGCAGCCAACTATACCCACGGGCTGACGCAGGGTATAATTGATGGCCTTGTCTTCCATATTGTGGCTATCGGTGCTGAAATGCATGATGCCTGTGGCGAAAAACCTGAAATTGCTGGATGCACGGGGAATATCTACCTTTTTGCTCAGCCAGAGCGGCTTGCCATTGTCATTGGTCTCGGCAAGGGCCAATGCGTCCAGATTAGCATCGATGAGTTCAGCTATACGGTTCAATAACCTGAAACGTTCCTCGGCAGGAGTGACACTCCATGCCGGGAATGCAGCCTTAGCGGCTGCCACCGCCGCATCAACATCCTGCGCATCGCTGTCGGGGGTCTGACTGTAGGTTTCCCCGGTGGCGGGATTAATATTGGGTATATACCTGCCGCCAACGGGCGCAACCAGTGCACCACCTATATAATTGGCTATCTGAGCGGGAGCATTAAGATTCATACTGCAAAAGTAAGTGTATGTATCGTGACAATGGCCGTAAAAGGCCTAAAAAGGGTATCGGACACCCCCTGAACGGATGCATGAGGACAGGAAGGGTGCCGGGTAACCGAATTTTCAGGAAAATATTTTTAGCTGCAACTAATTGATTTACAATATAATTAAAGATATTTTTAAAAATATCAGAAAAACGAGGGTTACCTTTTTCCCAAACCCGTATAAACATGCATAACCATCTAAAAAACAAAAGTTATGAAATTAGTAAAGCTGAGCGTATTCGCTCTTACAATGGGTCTGTTCGTTGCATCATGCGGTAGCTCTAGCAACGAAGCTGCAACTGAAGCTCCTGCAACAACTGAAGCACCTGCTGCTGAAGCTGCACCAGCTCCTGAAGCTGCACCAGCTCCTGCTGCTGACTCTGCTGCTGCTGCTGCACCAGCTGCTGAAGCTGCTGAAGCTGCTCCTGCAACTAAGTAATTAGTTCTTAAAGCAAAAGAAAATAAAACCACTCGCTCTGCGGGTGGTTTATTTTTTTGTGTCTATTTGTGACAAAATAAGAAAGGCGACCATTGGGTCGCCTTTCTTATAAATATCATGCAGTCAGGATCATTTTACGAACTCCAACGGCAAGACAACTTCTTTCCCGTCGCGCTTCACGGTAACCTGCGTTTTGTCGCCGGCGCCGAACTTGCCCAATGCTTCCATATAACTCTGCATACCTGTAATCTTGTTATCTCCCAGCTGAATAACAATGTCGCCCGTCTTTACACCGGCGCGTGCTGCCGGCTTGTTATCGGTAACACCGTCCACTTTCACACCGCCACCATCAAAGGTATAGTCGGGCATGATGCCCATAGACACCTTGAAGCGCGTTTTTCCTACGCTTGCCTGTTTGGTCACCAGATAATGTGGCTTCTGTTCCTTATCCATTTTTTCCACCACGCGGGTCACATACTTCAGCACATCCACCTCGCCCTGATAGTTGATAGCCTCGGGCAGGTCAGACGGCTTGTGGTAGTCTTTGTGTGTACCTGTGAAGAAAAAGAGCACCGGAATGCCGGCATTGTAAAAGCTGGTATGATCTGACGGGCCTACACCGGCACTATCTATCACCACTTTAAAGTCGGAGCCGGCCATGGCCACTACATCTGCCCACGAGGGTGATGTGCCTACGCCGCCCACTGTGAGTGCATGCGTGCTATCGTTGAGGCGACCCACCATGTCCATGTTGAGCATGTAGGCGATCTTGTTGCTGTCGAGTCCTTCTTGTTTCACAAATGCCTTTGAGCCGAATAAACCCAATTCTTCGCCGGAGAAATTGACAAAGAGATAGTTGTAGTGGCGCAACTTTTTGTTGGCCTTAATACGACCGGCCATTTCCAAAAGGGCAGCGGTGCCGCTTGCATTGTCGTCCGCACCATGGTGTACCAGGTGATCTTTGGCGGCATTGGCATGCAGGCTGTTGTGGTCCTCGCCATAACCCAGGTGATCGTAGTGAGCACCAAGCACCACCGTATAGGCAGCATTGTTATCGATATAGGCTGCAAGGTTGTTGCCGCTGCGTTCAGTTTTAGTTATATCTATATCCAGCGAAACGGTTACTGCGCCCTTGTTTGCCTGACGGTCCACAACAAGTTTTTTCCACACCTTGGTTCCCATAAACACAACAGGGACAGTCACAGTCTCATAAATGGACTGGCTGTTGAACGTAGGCGCATATTTGCTACCGTAACCGTCGAACAAGATAACGGCGGTGGCACCTTGTTTGGCGGCCTCGCGGGACTTGTCGAACGCAGCCTTCTCAGCGTCGAAATGAGGATTATCTGCCTCTTCCTGGCTGGCGTAGAGCGGCATCATCCACGCACTACCCTGCTCCATCACATCGGGCAGGATATCGCCTGAAGCCTTCTTGCCGGCGCTGAACGGAAAGGGGAAACAATTGTCGTTGGATTTTACATCAACGCCGTTAATGACAATACGGGTGGTTGGGGCCACCTCTTTGCCATAAGTGAAGCGGAAGGGGTGGAAGTAGGAGTTTTTATAAGGTGCCACCCGCATTTGCTGGTAACGTTTTTCAATATATTCTGCCGCTTTCAGTTCGCCGGGAGTGCCCGTGCGCCTGCCTTCGAGGGCATCGGAGGCCAGATAACCTATGTCGCTTTTCAGCTGCTGAACGAGTTGTTCGTCAGATTTTCGCTGGGCAAATGCAGCAGGTTTAAATAAAACACCCGTAAGGGCAAGACAAATTGTGAGACGACAGATTGCCATAAGATCATTTGTTTTACAAATGTACATATTTTGTTTAGTGTTGATCATTGAGGGTTTGAAAGGTGGGGTAAAAAAAGCCGCCCTGGTAAGGAGCGGCGGGTTGTGAATTTGTAATTCTGTATTGATACTTACTAATTCCTGTTGTTAAAGTACTGATGCTGCAATTAGGATGCTTGCCTCAGTTCGGTTGGCTCCAGAACCAGTCCCTGAGCATCGGCCGGAACAGCTTCCTGACCGCTGGTTGGCATCACGATCTGCATGTCGGTGATGTCTTTCAGCTGTGGCAACTGAGCAGGTGAGTTGATACCGAGATAGTCCATGAAGTTCTTGGAGGTAGTATAGATGAGTGGCTTACCTACCATTTCTTCGTTGCGACCAGCGATGACGATCAGCTCTTTTTCCAGCAATTTCTGGATACTGTAGTCTGCGCTTACGCCACGGATATATTCAATTTCACTTTTTGTGATCGGTTGCTTGTAGGCAATGATAGAAAGCGTTTCCATAGCTGCTGTAGACAGCTTTTTGATGTGCTTCTCACCATTGAGCTGCAATACGGTTTTGTGGAATGCTTTTTTGGTAAGGAACTGGTATCCGCCGCCTATCTCGCGAAGCTGGAAGGGATAATAATCCGCATCATACTTCTCGCGGATCGCCTCGAGGCAGGTAGCGATACGCTCAGCCTCTATGACAGTATCAAGCGCCTGGCCCAACACTTCGGTCATCTCGATCTGCGTGAGCGGACGCTCGCTCGCAAATATAAGGGCCTCTACATGGGGCATCAGTTGTTCTATATCCATACGGCTATGCAATTTTGTCAATCGAAAGTACCACACCTTTGAAACGTAACACGAAGAAGTAATGCACAGATGTGTATAACTCAGGTTGCCATTCTGCCGTTCTCAGCATAACCGGAAGGGAGCAAAACTGACCATAATTATTACCAAAACATGACTGAAGCAGTGTCTGTTATGACAACAATCATGGATGCCCCCGCATCGTGGGGCTAATTTTGCTGAAAAGATACAAGGTGACCGAAGAACAGTTGATAGAAAAATACAATATACCTGTACCAAGATACACCAGCTACCCTACCGTGCCCGGCTGGAAAGAAGGTTTGGATGCGGCGCAGTGGCAAAAAGTGTTTGCAGCCGACTTCAGCGCGCACAACCGCAAGGGTGGCATAAGTCTGTACCTGCACCTGCCGTTCTGCGAATCTTTGTGCACCTATTGCGGCTGCAACAAAAAGATAACCACCAATCACAGCGTAGAAGATGCTTATAAAGATGCCATACACAGGGAATGGCAGATGTATGTGCAACTGATGGATGGCCTGCCGGTGCTGCGAGAGCTGCACCTGGGTGGGGGCACACCTACCTTTTTCTCTCCTGCCAACCTCCGCACGTTGCTGGAGCCGATACTGAACAGTGCCATCATACACGAGCAGCACGAATTCAGCTTTGAGGGGCACCCCAACAACACTACGAAAGAACACCTGCAGGCACTTTTTGATCTGGGTTTCCGTAGGGTAAGTTATGGAGTTCAGGACAATGACCCTGAAGTGCAGCGCATCATCAACAGGATACAACCCGTTGAGAACGTGAGGCGCGCTACCGAAACTGCCCGGGCTATAGGGTACACATCGGTTAACTTTGACCTGATCTACGGTCTGCCGCGACAAACACAGGAAAGCATAACGAGAACGATCAATGAAGTGATAGCACTACGCCCTGACAGAATAGCATTCTACAGCTATGCACATGTACCCTGGACGAGCCGAGGACAACGCCTGTTTGACGAGAACGACCTGCCGGGTGCCGCTGAGAAGCTAGCACTGTATGTGGCGGGCAAACAACTGCTTACCACCAACGGATATCGCGATATAGGCATGGACCACTTTGCGTTGGAGACCGACGACCTTTTTGTGGCACTGCAAGAGGGCAGGCTGCACCGCAACTTTATGGGCTATACCACGCAACAGACCGAGATACTGATAGGACTGGGCGTGTCGTCTATCAGCACCACCCCGGGCGGATTTGCACAGAACGAAAAAACACTGCACAACTATTATGAACTGATAAACGAAGACAAAATACCTGTGCAGAAAGGCCTTTTCACCAGCGCCGAAGACCGAAAACATGGCCGACACATACTGGATCTGATCTGTACGGGTCATACCACCATTGCCGACCTGAATGATAGCAACATGACTGAATATGTGTTGCCTTCGCTGATGACACTGCAAGCAGACGGACTGGTGACGGTAACGGGCAACGATGTTCAGGTGACGCCTGCCGGAAAACCATTCATCCGCAACATCTGCAGCGCATTTGACCTGTATATAGCCCGCAGCAAGGCTGATGCGGGTAAGAAGATGTTCAGCAATGCCGTGTAATAACGGGAGTGAAAGACAGAACATAACGGAACCCACGTGCACCAGTTTTGGCTTACCTTAGCGGCATGCCAGAAAAGAAATTATTCCTGCTCGACGCGTTCGCACTTATCTTCCGTGCGTACTATGCCCTTATCCGTAACCCTCGTGTAACAACCAAGGGAAAGAACACCAATGCCCAGTTTGGCTTCACCTCTACCCTGCTGGATCTCATCAACAAAGAAAAACCAACGCATCTGGCGGTGGTATTCGACACATCGGCACCCACCGAACGACACACTGACTTTGCCGACTACAAGGCGAACCGCCAGGAAACACCGGAGGACCTGCTGGCTGCAGTACCCGATATTAAACGTATTATTCGTGGCTTCAATCTGCCGGTGCTGGAACTGGACGGATATGAGGCAGATGACATTGTGGGCACGCTGGCACTGGAAGCGGCCGACCTTGGCTATACCGTGTACATGGTGACACCCGATAAGGACTACGGACAGGTAGTGCGCGACAACGTATTCATCTACAAACCGGCCAGTGGCGGCGGCGACGTGGAGATACTGGGACCAAAAGAAGTGTGTGCCAAATGGGGTATCAAACGGGTGGACCAGGTGATAGATATGCTGGGGCTTATGGGCGATGCGGTAGACAACATACCGGGCATACCGGGTGTGGGAGAAAAGACCGCCGCAAAACTACTGGCAGAGTACGACACTCTTGAGAATATACTTGCCAATGCGGACAACATAAAGGGAGCCATGGGCGAGAAAGTGCGCAACGGTAAAGACCTCGCGCTGATGTCGAAGAAACTGGCAACGATCATTACCAATGTGCCGCTCCCATTCCACGAAGAAGACTTCAGGATAAAAGAACGCAACACAGAGGCCCTCACAGAAGTATTCAACGAACTGGAATTCAGACAGCTGGCACGCCGCGTATTCGGTGATAGCGCAACCGCAGCGCCTGCAGCAGCCACAGACCTCTTCGGCAATCCCCTGCCACAGAAACGAGGCGCTACGCCGCAACCGACTGCCCCTGCAACGACAGTTGATCAAACCAATGCCGAAACTGATGCAGAGCCAATACCGGAGGGCAACTATGCCACGATAGAAACCACTCCGCATGACTACAAGCTGATAACAGAGCCTGCAGCAATGGACGAATTAGCGGCATTGCTATTGCAGCAAAAAGAGATCTGCTTCGATACTGAGACCACAAATATTGACGCCAATCTGGCCGACCTGGTGGGCATGAGTTTCAGCTTTGCGAAGGGAACAGGGTACTTCGTATCGGTACCGACAGAAAGGGAAGCGGTGGTTGGCGTGCTGGAGCGATTCAGAAAGGTTTTTGAAGCACCCGGCATTCTATGGATAGGACAGAACATCAAGTATGACATGATCATGCTGAAACGTTACGGCTTCTCGTTGAACGGCCACCTGTATGACACGATGCTGGCCAACTATGTGATAGACCCGGACGGAAAACGTAGCATGGACATGATGAGCATCAAGTACCTGAACTACCAGCCTGTGTCCATAGAAACACTGATAGGCAAAAAAGGAAAGAATCAGCTATCGATGCGTGACGCACCGCTTGACGCCGTTAAAGAATATGCTGCGGAAGATGCAGACATCACGCTGCAACTGAAACAGGCATTTGACCCGCTGCTGAATGAGAAAGATGTGACGCAGGTGTTTGAAAAAGTAGAGAACCCGCTGGTACCGGTGCTTGTAGATATGGAGACAGAGGGCGTGAACCTCGACGTAACTTTCCTCAATCAATATTCAAAGGAGCTGGAGACAGACATACGTACCGCTGAGGAACGCATATATGATCATGCGGGTCTCAAATTCAACATTGGCTCGCCCAAACAACTGGGCGAAGTATTGTTTGAAGTGATGAAAATAGATGCAGGCCAGAAGAAAACTAAAACAGGGCAATATGCTACGGGCGAAGAGATACTGCAGAAGCTGCGGCACAAGCATCAGGTGATCGAAGACATACTTGCCTACCGTGAGCTTACAAAACTGAAGAGCACCTATGTAGATTCACTGCCGGGCCTGCTGAACCCTTTTACGGGTCGTCTGCACACGAGCTACAATCAGGCAGTGGCCGTTACCGGTCGTCTGAGCAGCAACAATCCCAATCTACAGAACATACCGATACGCACCGACCGTGGCCGCGAGATAAGAAAGGCGTTCATTCCGCGCGACAGTTCGCACAAACTGGTCTCCGCCGACTATTCGCAAATAGAACTGCGTATTGTGGCCGCCATAAGCGGAGATGAGAACATGATAGCTGCCTTCAAGGAGAATAAAGACATCCACACGGCCACCGCAGCCAAGGTATATGGGGTGGCGGAATCGGAAGTGACAAAGGAGATGCGCCGTGCAGCGAAGGCTGTGAATTTCGGTATCATCTATGGTCAGTCGGCGTTCGGACTTGCAGAAAATATCGGTGTAAGCCGCACAGAGGCGAAGACCATCATAGACAACTATTTCATCCAGTACCCTTCGATTAAGAAATACATGGACGGCTCGGTGAACTTTGCCAAAGAACATGGTTATGTGCAAACGCTGATGGGGCGCAAACGCTGGCTCAAAGACATCTATTCCGCCAACTTCACCGTGCGCGGTTTTGCAGAGCGCAACGCCATCAATATGCCGATACAGGGCACCGCAGCCGACATGATAAAACTGGCCATGATATCGGTGCATGCGGAAATAAAGCGCAGAACGCACCTGCGCTCTAAAATGATACTGCAGGTACATGACGAATTGGTATTTGACGTACCGGACAACGAAGTGGAAGAAATGAAGGCGCTGATAAAGGAGGGGATGGAGCATGCCATGCCACTGCCACATGGAGTGCCAACCAGTGCGGAGACGGGAAGCGGCACCAACTGGCTTGAAGCGCATTAACGGTAGCCTATGCGGGAATAACGTTTTCCGATATGGCCGCCTGACATAATCAGTAATTTTGCCAAAAACAGAACAGGATGATGGAATACAGGAAAATGGGCAATACCGGGCTGAAACTCAGCGTACTTTCTTACGGATCGTGGGTCACTTTTTCGCGCCAGGTTGATGACAAGGCGTCAGACAGGTTGATGGGGCTTGCCTATGACAATGGTATCAACTTCTTCGACAATGCTGAGGCATACGAAGGTGGACGCAGCGAAGAGATGATGGGACGTGTGCTTGCTGCCAAAAATTGGGACCGCACCTCTTACTGTATCTCCAGCAAAGTGTTTTTTGGCCTGCATGGAAAGAACAATAAACCCAACCAGAACGGGCTGAGCCGCAAACATATAATGGAAGCCTGCCATGCCGCTCTACGCCGCATGCAGACCGAATACCTGGACCTGTACTACTGTCATAGGCCCGATCCTGAAACCCCGATGGAGGAGATCGTTCGCACAATGAACATCCTGATAGAGCAGGGTAAAGTATTTTACTGGGGCACCAGCGAATGGAGTGCCGATGAGATTCTGGAAGCGCACAAAGTAGCCAGGGAACTCGGGCTCATTCCACCTGCTGTGGAGCAACCACAATACAACCTCTTTGAACGTACCAAGATGGAGCACGATTACCTGCCTGTTTTTAAAAACCACGGAATGGGCACCACTATATGGAGCCCGCTGGCCAGCGGATTGCTTACCGGCAAGTACAATGACGGCATACCCGAGGGTTCGCGCCTGGCCTTAGAGAACTATGCATGGCTGAAAGACCGCATGATGCAGGACGACAAAGTGGAGCGGGTGAAAAAACTCTCAAAAGTTGCATCCGACATGGGTACCAGTCTTGCGACTCTGTGCATAGCGTGGTGTATCCATAACCCGAATGTAACAACAGCCATTCTGGGAGCGACCCGTGAGTCGCAGCTGATGGAAAATCTCGAAGCATTGAACGTGTACACGCAGCTGACACCTGCAATAATGCAGGAGATAGACGGCATAATGGGAACGAAACCCTGATGAACGCACATACCGCTGCTAACACATGATATTAGGCTGACAAACCGGAATTCAAGAACCCCATACCTTTGCACTAATGGCAAGTGTCAGAACATCAGAGAACATTCCGGGCATCGCTGAGCGATTTGCAGGGACCGGCAGTCGTGTGACCAACACGGTTGCGGTACCTGTGAATAACAGCATTCTTGCCGAATGTATGGAAGTGCTGATACCTACAGAAGAACTACCTGAAGACAGGGGTATGTTGTATCTCTATCCGATAGGTGACAATCAATTCTGCCTGCACCTCTGTTATCTGGAGTATCTGGAGACGAATGACGATGAGGCGGTGATCTATTCTATTCGTTTCCTTCCCTCATTCTTCAACCAGTTTCCGGCAGATGTATTGATGGCAAATCAGCCATTCCGTCTTGACGAGACCACCGACCAGCAGTTTACCGTTTGTGCGCAGGCACGTGCGCTACTGAAACAACTGACACAAGAATCTGTTGCGGCTACACCGCTCATACGGTCGCTGCACCGCATGGATGCCGCCACTCACCTTTTACGCCGCGCTTTAGAGACTATATCTGCGCCATTCGAAGCCAGTCAGGTGCCGGCATGCCGTTTCCTTGCCTTCGAGGGAGAGCGAGAGAAAATAGCAGCTGCCATGACCATACTGCAACAGAACACCGACCAGCCACACACCATCAAGGAACTGTCGCGCAAGGTGGCCATGAACGAATGCTATCTGAAGAAGGGTTTCAAGGCGCTTACAGGAAAGACGATCCACGAGTATCAGCAGGAGCTGCGCATAACGCGGGCCAAAACACTTCTTAAAGAACAAGGTCGATCGGTGACCGATGTAGCCCACGAACTTGGCTACAGCAGCATATCGCACTTCAGCACTGCATTCAAAAAGGTCACCGGCATGAAACCCTGTGAACTACTGGCTTAGCAGCACAAAAGCGAGCATAGCAAACAACAGATTTCCGACTATCGCTTCACAAATGCCACATGGCTCAGCAGATCCTGAGCTTTTTCGGGAGAAATAGGTATGTTGTGATTTCCCTTCATCACAAGGTAACCACCGTCAGACTTTACGTAGTCGGTAACAAAACCTGTATTGACAATGTATGACTTATGACAACGAAAAAAACCAACTACCCCATTAAGGGTGTCTTCAATATTCTTTAAAGTCCTGCTGATAGTGAGTCGGCTCCCATCAATAAAGAAGATCTCGGTATATGTATTATCGGCCTTAAACAGCAGAATATCTGAGAGCTTCAAAAACCTTATCGAATTGGCATCGGGAACGGCAATAGTATGCATCCCCTCTTCCTTCAGATTCTCTCGCAGCGGAGCTATGTTGTTACCCCTGGTCTGCGCCGATTTTTTTCTAACCCTTTCCACCGCCTGCTCCAACTCACCGGGCTCTACGGGCTTCAGCAGATAATCGACCGCTGACATTTTGAAAGCCTTGATCGCGTAGTTGTTGTATGCGGTCACAAAAACGATCTCGAAAGTCACTTCCTGCTCGTCAAAAAAGTCAAGCAATTCCAGTCCGCTGTAACCCGGCATTTCAATATCAAGAAACACAATATCAGGCCGCCATTTACGAATTGCCTTCACCCCCGACGGAAGATCGGCGCCCTCGGCCACCACCTCCACATCAGGGCAATACTCTTTAAGCATTTTCGCAAGCAAGGTGCGAGCCCTTGTTTCGTCGTCAACAATTATCGCTTTCATCCGTTCCACTTATGTCAAAGGTATGGTTATGGTCACACATGTACCTTCCGGCTCACCATCCATGCCCTTTTTATCGAAATAGGTTATCTGTATCTTCTGTTCTCTTTCCCTGTTCAGCAATGCCACACGCCGGTTGTTGGCTTCGGTAGAGAAGGGCGTGTGTCTATCCTTTCGGGTTGTTTCCATCTCTGTTGCTCTTTCTCTTCCTATTCCGTTATCATCAACCAGCACCTTCAATAGCCCATCAGCCACACTAAAATCAACCAGCAACCGCTTGTATCCCTTTTTGTGTAGCAGACCATGCTTTATCGCATTCTCAACGTATGGCTGAACGATCATTGATGGTATGCGCAAAACACCGGCCTCAAGATCGCGGGACAAACGGATCTCAAAATCAAAGTCCTGAACAAAACGCATTTTCTCCAAGTCAAGATACAATCTGAGCGCCTCTACTTCTTCTTCCACCGATATCGATTCACGCTCGGACATCTCCAGCACCAACCGCGTAAGCCGCGACAATTTAGACAAATAGGTAGACGCATTCCTTTTGTCGTCGGAGAAGATAAATGACTGTATTGTATTCAAGGCATTGTAGAAGAAATGCGGGTTCATCTGCGCTCTTATGGCGGTGAGCATGGAATTGCGTAGGTTCTTCTCCAACTCCATCTTCTCCAGCATCAGCACATTTTTCCTTTGCAGTTGCCTCGTTTTCCACCGGAAAAAGAGGTAGACACCGTAGCCTGCCATTGCCATACAAATAAGCCAGAACCACCACTTAAGCCAGAACGGTGGCCGGATAAGAAGGTCCAATGACCGCTGAGGGTATACGGCACCACCATCGGCAACCAACCTGAAAGACAAATGATACCTACCGGGCGAAAGTGCCACGAGTTTTATATTTCGGCTGGAGTTGGGATTAGACCGCCATGGCTCGCCATTGATGCTGTACTGCACAGAATAGCGGCGGGTCATATCGAACGACAGAACGCTATAGTCGACCTCAATATCATTCTCATCATACGCGAGAGCGTTGATGGATTGCTCAGGCACCTGTCGACCATTCACAATTACCCTATTGACATAAAAAACCGGCTGTACACCCACGCGGGCGCCCACGTTATTCAATTCTACTATCAGTCCTCTGTCGGTCGCAATTATCAGCCTGCCGTTGCGCACTTCGAGGTCGTTTATCTCATCGCCCCTTACGCCCGATCTGGTCTGCACCAGCTCGAACCTGCAGGTTGCTTTGTCCAACTGTCTGATACCGGAACTTGTGATCAGGAAAAACGACTTTCCGGAACGCTTTATCTGGAATACACGTTCAGCCACTTCGCCAACCTGCAACTTCACCGGCAAAACATCGTCTTTTATTTCCCACAGATCGTTCTCAGGAGTGAGCGCATACAATACCCCTTCAAAATGCACAAGGCTCACCGGAAATATCTTGCTGCCGTTCGTCTTTATTTCGCTGACCTGGCCGGGAGTTATGCGGTACAATCCAATATTAGACCCACTGTAAATGACCTGATTCTGTTCGTCAAAAGCAATCGTTTTCCCCCGGCCGCCCTGAAGGAAATCGCAGTCGCCACTTTGCAATTTGCACGCCGTATATAGACTGTCCCATCTGCTGTCAATATCATTACGCATTGGCATAAGCCCGGTGACCCCGCTTGATGTAAATGCAATGTATTTTTCATCAACCGGAACTATCTTCTTAACTGCAAACGCAAATCGGCGAGGATCGCGGAAAAGAGTATCGGTGATGAAAAAAGCCTGAGCCGCAAACAACAACTTACCTGAGCCGCTATGATATGTCATACATTGGATCTTGTGCCGCACATCCCCATGGTATTTTTTCAACAGGGTATTTCGCCACTCGTCGAAGGTGTAGATCGTATTACCCTTCGTTCCTACATACATCGATGTCTCGGTGTTGAGCAATAGACCCGGTTGAAAGTTCTCCTCTGTTACAAGTTGTGTTTTGAGATCGGGCACCAGCAAAATCCCCTCGTACAGGGTACCTATCCAGAAATTACCATCACGGTCGCGCATGACCGACGAAATATTCTTATCGGCAAAAAATGGCCTGCCCTCACTGATGCTGTTACCGGTTTTGTCGAAAACCCACGCACCGGTAGGCGTAAGAATCCAGTAGTACCCACCACAAAACGAAGCCCCCTGCAACAGATTGATAGGAGGCAGGGCAATAGTCTGCTCCACTCGTCCGTTATTAAGTACAAAACACTTCCGTTCTGCATTCACTTTGTCAGAGATCAACAACTTACCATCTGCCGCACCATCAAGTGAGCCGGCCGGTACGTCTTTTGCGATGAGCCTCTGCCCTTCAGCTGTAAATGCATAAAGGTCAAGCCCAATAAGCACATACATGATGCTATCATTGTTGTAATGATATAATATTGGCTTCGTATCCATGGCCATCGATCTGATCAGCCGGAAATCCTTAATATCATAAACGAAAAAACCACGCCTGTTGAATACAAAAAGGTGATCACCTACAACCGCAAAAGGCCCCTGAACCGTCTGCTCCAGCAAGTCAAAGTGATGAAGACTATCAGCTTCCTCGTAATAGATCTGGCCATCAAAATTCCTGTACCAGATACGCCCCATTTTGTCTTCTGCAATTGAATTTCCCGCTCTCGATGTCTGGCCGACAGAAGTATAGGTTTTGAATTCAAAACCATCGTACCGCGTAAGCCCGTCTTCACCGGCTACCCATATAAACCCCTTACTATCCTGAAAAAGATCATATACTGAATTGGAGGGGAGCCCGGCAGCCTTGTTGATGACGGTATAATAGGGGTCCTGTGCAAGTGCGGGCCACACCCTTAGCAACAATAACATGAACAAAAAAATGAGACGGCCCATATAAAACATTTCAAAGATAGAAATTTGATGGCAGGCCCGGAATCAGGGTTAGTGAAAGGACATTTACAGTTAGTAATACAGCCTATTCCTACTAATTACCCCCTATATCACTAACTGAAACCTTCCTTTCACTAACTGCCTGCCCCAACTACCCAAACAGCAGGTACTTTTGGATCAAGAACTGGCTTTTACCTCTCAAAACCCGACAGCAGGTAATTTGAAGAACGATCTGAACAACTGAAGAATAATAGCTGTACCTGTAAAATGCCGGTTTACGCTTGCCGATACCAAGCCCCTTATAACCGGCACACAGGTGCGTCTATCCCTGTGCAAACTGAAATGAACCGCCGTTGAGGCGGTTTGTTTTTTGTGTAAAGTGTCAGATACCGGATGCCACATATGCCGCCGCCTTTGCTGCAAGCGCAGACCACAAACCGGCATGCGCGACGGGCACCTGCACCCACTCCTTCATAGGCCTTCCCTTTCCCGAGGGGTCAAAGAGTTTCGCACCGGTCAGTGAAAGTGCTTTTGCGTGGTCGGCACCGGTGAGCTTAAAGGCAGTTTCCTGCTGAAAGAAGCAAACAAATGCCTTGCCGCCTATCTTATAGCAAGGTTTACCAAACATCTGGCTCGCCACTGCTTCTTTCACTTTAGAAGCGGCCGCGTTGTATAGTTGCTCTTCGTTCGTCATCGGTCTGTGCTTTTTGAAGGTGTCCGCCTTTTGTTCATAATATACACTGCCGCTATCCCCAGCACCCCGCCAATTGCAGTGTGGGCCTTTATGTGCTCGCCAAGTAATAACCAAGACGAAACCGACGCGCATAACGGTACCAGAAATATGAAACTGCTTGCCTTTTCGGCCCCCAACTTGGTGGTAACATAAAAATACATCGTGGTGGCTCCGGCGGTGACTATGGCACTGGAGAAGAACAGATTGCCCCAGAAAACCGGATCGTGGATCTGAATGGCATGCCTGAACTCTGCCGCATCTGCCAGTGGCAGCATACAAAGAAACGTAACAAGGTATTGCCAGAGGCTGAAGCCAAGGGAAGAACCATAACGGCCACCTTTGGAGGTGAACTTACTCATGACCGCCCATGTGAATGCGGCAAAGAGAAAGTACAGGTTGCCGCTATCCAGCAACGATGAGGTGTTGCTCCACAACTGCAAGAGTACCACCCCGGCGATGATACCTACTGCAAGCCCGGCACCCTCGCGCCCTGTGGGCCGGCGACGATCGAGCGCCAAACCAAGCACATAGGCCATTAACGGGTTCATGATAGTGACCAGAACTCCACCGGCACCGGGCGAACCCGTCTTCAGCCCCTTGTAAAAGAGGTAGCTATAGACAGAAAGCAACAATCCTGCAGTGGCAACTACCGGAATGCCTTTGCGCTGTAACCCGAAACTTGTGCGTGTTGCCAGCAAGATCAGCACCATACTGATGAGCACAATAGCATAGCGATATACTGAGAAGTTGATGGCCGAGCAGTAACCGCTCAGCACCTTGCCCGATGGCCAGCTAAGTCCCCAAAGGAACATACTGACAACGATACCGGCTACAAGCCAAACCTCGGACGACTGTTTTTGCTGCATTGATTGAAGTGAAACCGCGTGCAATCTACAAAGATTCGCAGGAGCTACGGGTATTTGCCCCGACGCAGACACAGAAGCGGCACTAAACTTTAACAGCCAAAATATCCAAAAACCTGCTAAATTGTGCTTGTATTAGCCGGGGCGATCAATAGCCGGCCATCATAAACAACAATAATATTTATGAAGCATCTCCTTCTATTCGTTTTTTCCGCCATCCTGTTCGCCTCCGCACCCGCGTTTGCGCAAACACATACTGAAGGTGGCCTGGAGTGGTACACAGACCTGATGCAAGCCCAGGAAAAATCGAAAGCGACAAACAAGCCTATATTCGGATTCTTTACCGGCAGCGACTGGTGCGGCTGGTGCCATAAACTGCAGAGGGATGTATTTGCCAAGCCTGCATTTGTAAAGTGGGCAAAGGAAAAAGTGATTCTGCTGGAACTCGACTTCCCGAGGCGCAAACAACTTTCTCCGGAGCTGATGCAGCAGAACAACAGCCTGCAGCAGGCCTTCAGGGTGCAGGGCTACCCAACTATCTGGATGTTCACAATGGAAAAAGACAAAGCAACACCCAACATGAATATCAACCCGCTTGGTTCACTCGGCTATCCATCGGGTGCTGAGCCGGGCAAGGAAGAGGTGAAATTTCTGGGCGAAGCCAACAATATTCTGTCTAAGAAGCAGGGATAACAAGAAAATCTTGTTAGTCACCGCACCACCTTACCGTGAGTGAGCGAGCGCACTACAATACAGGGACTTTCGGCAGAAGACGCCAAACGCCGGCTCACCGAGCATGGGTACAACGAGTTGCCCTCGGCCAAACCTAAAACGGTATTCCATATTGCATTGGAGGTAGTGAAGGAACCTATGTTCCTGTTGCTGCTGGCATGCGGTGTGCTCTACGTGATACTTGGCGACCATCGCGAAGGTGTCATCCTCCTCTCCACCACATTCATCATCATCTACATCACCTTCTATCAGCACCGCAAAACAGAAAAAGCACTCGAAGCATTGCGTAAACTATCTACACCACGTGTGCTGGTGATACGCGATGGCAATGAGGTGCGCATACCCGGCAGGGAGCTGGTGCCCGGCGATGTGATGATACTGCACGAGGGTGACAGGATAGGTGCAGACGCTACCGTGCTGGATGCTAAAAACCTTACAGTTGATGAGTCGTTGCTGACCGGCGAATCGGTGGCGGTACGCAAGCAGAACTTTGCAACACAGCCCGATGACAACGGGCGTGTATTCAGCGGAACGCTGGTGACACAAGGCAGGGGACTGGCAACCGTCACCGAAACGGGCGTACATACCCAGTTTGGCAAGATAGGAGCTTCGCTGCACGGAATTGTGACCACCGAAACACGGCTGCAGCAGGAAATGAAACGCCTGATCCGCAACCTATTCATTATCGGCATTGTACTTAGCATTACTGTGGTGCTGGCCTTCTACCTTTCAGGCACACCATTCATAAAAGCGTTGCTGAATGGTCTGGCGTCGGCAATGGCTATATTGCCTGAGGAGTTTCCGGTGGTGCTCACTGTATTCCTGACGTTGGGTGCGTGGCGCCTTTCCAAAAAAAACGTTCTCACCCGCAAGCCGTCGGCTATTGAAACACTGGGGTCTGCTACAGTGCTGTGTACCGACAAGACCGGCACCATAACACAGAACAAAATGGAAGTGGTAGCGATCTATGATGGTCGTGCAACTTATAGCCGCAGTGAACTTCAGGGAACGGAGGCTATCCGACCGATCGTTGTGACCGCACATGCTGCTACTCACCCCGACTCTATAGACCCCATGGAGAAGGCAATAATAGATAGCTACAACCAACATGCGCCCGGAACACTCAGTTCAACGTTTGTAAAAGAATATCCGCTGAGCAAAGAGCTGATGGCCATGACCATTGTGCGGCAACACGCCGATGGTAGCCGGTACGCGTACGCCAAGGGAGCACCCGAGGCCATCTTTGCGCTGTGCAACCTATCGCCCGCGGAACGCGAGCATCATTCCGGCACACTTAATTCACTTGCCGGGCAAGCCTTCAGGGTACTGGGCATTGCAGATGCACCTGTGCCGGCTGACGCGCTACCCGAATCGGCTATGGACCTCGGACTGCAATTCAAAGGCTTTCTGGCGCTTGAAGATCCTATACGACCCGAGGTGCCTGAGGCGGTGGCACAATGCGGCCGGGCAGGTATACGCGTCATCATGATCACCGGCGACTATCCATCTACTGCACGCAGCATAGGTGACCAGATAGGGCTGCCCCACAATGGCACAGTGGTGACCGGCAAGGAAATTGCCGACATGAGCGACGATGAACTGAACCACGCCATAGGGAACGTGAGCATCTTTGCCCGCGTGATACCCGACCAGAAACTACGCATTGTGCAGGCGCTGAAAGCCAATGGCGATGTGGTGGCCATGACCGGCGATGGTGTGAACGACGCCCCCGCACTAAAGGCCGCCGACATAGGCATAGCCATGGGCGGCAAGGGCACCGATGTGGCCCGAGAGGCTTCTTCGCTGGTGCTGCTCGACGACAATTTTGTGTCCATTGTATCTGCAATCCGCATGGGCCGCAGGATCTTCGACAATCTGCAAAAGGCCATGTCCTACATACTGGCCATACATGTACCTATTGTGGGCCTTACCCTGCTGCCGGCGTTTGTAACGTCCATGCCGGTTCTGCTGATGCCGCTGCACATTGTGTTCATGGAGTTACTGATAGACCCGGCCTGCTCTATTGCGTTCGAATATGAGCAGGAAGAGCGCAACATTATGGACCGCCCGCCACGTGACCCCAACGAGCAATTCTTTGGCTCACGGCGCATAATCGCCAGTGTTGTGCGCGGCATCATGCTATTGATAATGGTGGTGAGTATCTTTTATCTTTCGTTAAATGAAGGCCACCCCGAAGCAGAGGCAAGATCCATCACCTTCACCGCGCTCATCATCGGGAACATGGCCCTTATTCTTACGAGCCTTTCTCAATCAAGATCTTTTCTGGCTGTGTTCACAGAGAAGAACTATGCAGTACTGATCGTGTTGGGGCTGGCATTTGCGGTTCTTGTTGCGGTGGTGTCTGTTCCTGCAATGCAGTCTGTTTTCTCGTTCAGTTTCCCTGGCTTCAGACACTTCCTTACCTCCATAGCGGGCGCAGGTGTCATGCTACTTATCTTCGAATTGGCAAAGCTCGTGCGATTGCGTAAGGCTGCATCGTCGCATAAATGATCGCTGACTACCGGTCACTGTTCCTGTTGTAATATTGCAACCGGAAAATGACACAACACACAGTAGTTAACGGGATAAAGATCGCCATCAATCATGTGGTACAACATGTGGCCAGACCCACAGTTGTTTTCCTGCACGACTCGCTGGGCTGTATACAACTGTGGCGCGATTTCCCGCTGCAACTTGCCACCGCCACCAACTGCAACTTCCTGGTCTATGACCGGCACGGATATGGCGCATCAGACCCATTCGGGCCCGAACCGCGCGATAGCGGCTATCTGGAAAAAGAGGCCGACTTTCTCGATGCATTACTGGCGCAACTCAACATAAAACAAGCAATCCTCTTCGGCCATAGCGATGGTGGTTCTATTGCCGTTATCGCTGCTGCAAAATATCCCGCACGCATCAGGGCGGTTACATCAGAGGCTGCCCATCTTTTTGTTGAAGAGATAACACTGAACTGCATCAGAGACGCTGTGACCGCCTATGAGCAGACTGCATTGAAGAGGCGGCTGGAACGATACCATGGCACCAAGACAGATGCTGTCTTTTGGGCGTGGGCAGGCACCTGGCTCAATGAGGCCTACCGCAATCGGAGCATTGAACACTTTGTACCGCACATCACCTGCCCCGTGCTGGTGATACAGGGTGTGGATGATGAGTTTGGCAGCATGAGACATGTAACCGCCATCACCAACCATACCGCTGGTCACACAGAAAGTATGATATTAGAGAACACCGGCCATAACCCGCACCGCGAAACGCCCGAATTGGTGTTGCGGCGCTGCGTCAGTTTCATAGAAGAACATGCCTTACGCGAAAGGCCATAAACGAACAGAGCCCCCCGAGGGGAGCTCTGTGTGTCGATAAGCGACGTAAATATGGACTAATGCTTCCTGAAAGTTATTCTCCATTGACTTTCTTGGTTTTCTTACTCATGTGTCTTCCATTTTTTTTCCTCATTGCGTTACGCAATATGTTTATGAACGACTCATATTCCTTGAAAGCGGCAACATCCGGAGCATTCTGCGGTTGCTCATCAGTTTTTAATTCAATGAAACTCGGGTATCGTTGTACGCTTGCCATAAGAAGTTGTTTTGGTATGATTTCAACCTGACACAAATGAACCGATTGCAAAATTAGCAAAAAATACACGCATAAAACGTATACTAATACGACAACCAATTTGGAGAAAACGAACAGAGCCCCCCGAAGGGAGCTCTGCGTGTCGATAAGCGACGTAAATATGAACTAATGCTTCCTGAAAGAAACAGGACTCATATTTTTTCTTGCTTTCGTCTGATTAGATAACGCGAACGTTAACAGCGTTCAGACCTTTTTTACCGTTCTGCACTTCGAAAGTGACTTTGTCATTTTCGTAGATGTCGCCGCCTACCAGGCCCGATACGTGTACGAAGATGTCCTCACCACCGTTTGATGGTTTGATGAAGCCGAAGCCTTTTGTCGAATTGAAGAATTTTACTGTACCTTCTTGCATTTT
>JACSRV010000212.1 GCA_014879545.1 Chitinophagaceae bacterium
CCCTTCCGCTATCTGCTCTACCCCGGTCACCTGTTCTGGCACGAAGAGGGATTCCGTTTCTCCTGGCGGGTGATGCTCATGGAGAAGTCGGGACAGACGTATTTTTCAGTCAAAGACCCCACAACCGGAAAACGTACCGAAATAAACAATGCACAATACCTCACCCCCTTTCAGGAAAAAATGATGAGCACCCAACCCGACCTCATTCTGCGATATGCGCACTACCTTGCAGCCGAATACCGGCAAAAGGGACTGAAAGACCCCGAGGTTTATGCCGAAGTGTATGTATCGTTGAACGGCGACCGCTCAAAACTATTCACAGACACCACCATAAACCTGGCAAAACAGAACCTTGGATGGAAACATTATAATTGGATAAAACCATACAATAAGAAATGACCCTTACTACCCGATGCTTAGTTCAACTGATATTGGCATTATTGCCCTTCACATCCGCTCTGGCTCAGGCAGATGTAGCGGGCCATGTCCGTATCGGGAGCGAAGTGGTCACCGGTGCCACGGTAGCCATTGAGCCCGGCGGCAAGAAAGTACTGACCGATGATAACGGATTTTTCCGCTTTCAGGGTGTTGCTGCGGGCAACTATACAGTCACCGCCACATATGGCGAGAACACCGAAAAAGCAGCCACAATTACTGTAAGTAACAAAAACATATCACTAGATATCAATTTGTTACAACCAAAACAAAAAGAACTTAATAGCGTTACCGTGACAGCGAAAAAGTCTGATGCCGTATCAGGCAGAATGAAAGATGTTACCGGCACCGCAATCAATGCCGGCAAAAAAACAGAGATCATCTATCTGAAAAACATCAATGCGAACCTGGCCACCAACAATACCCGCCAGATATATGCACGCATACCCGGACTTAACATCTGGGAGTATGACCGGGCCGGACTGCAGCTGGGTATAGGCGGTCGCGGACTCAGCCCCAACCGCTCTTCCAACTTCAATGTACGCCAGAACGGGTACGATATCAGCGCCGATGCCCTGGGGTACCCGGAGAGTTACTACAATCCGTCGTCCGAGGCGGCGGAACGTATTGAGATCATTCGCGGAGCAGCCAGCCTTCAGTACGGCCCTCAGTTCGGCGGACTGGTGAACTTCATTATGAAGGAAGGCCCCAAAGACAAAAAAGCCGAATTCACCACCCGACAAACTGCCGGTTCGTGGGGTTTCTTCAACTCTTTCAATAGCCTTGGGGGCACGGTAGGCAAGATCAACTATTACACATTCTACCAATTTAAAACGGGAAACAGCTGGCGTCCCAATAGTCATTACGACCAGCATAATGCTTATGCACATATTGCCTATAACCCCACTAACCGACTGAAGATCACTGCACAATACACTTTGATGAAATACCTGGCCCAGCAACCGGGCGGCCTAACCGATGCTCAATTTGATGCGGACCCATCTCAGTCGAACCGCGCCCGAAACTGGTTCAAGGTCGACTGGAACCTCATCAGTCTGTCCGCCGACTACCATATCAGCGAATACACCCGCATCAACTGGCGCAACTACACCCTTCAGGGAGGCAGGGAAGCTCTGGGTATACTCGATTACATTAACCGCCCCGACAATGGCGGCAACCGAGACCTGCTGGCCGACCGTTATAATAACTTTGGTTCAGAACTACGTTTCATTCACCAATACAAACTCGTTGGAGATCAACGCAGTACGTTTCTAATTGGTGGCCGGTATTACAGGGGGCTCACCCTGCGCAGTCAGGGATCGGCAAGCAATGGCAGCGGCGCCGATTTCTCATTCAATGGCACAGAACCGGATAAGTCCGACTTCCGCTTCCCCGGACTCAACTATGCCGCCTTTGCCGAAAACATTTTTCAGATCAACCGTCATTGGAATATTACTCCTGGTGCCCGATTCGAATTCATTGATACTAAGGCAGATGGCTATTACTACAAGCAGAACGTGTTCATAGCCCCCGACAAGATAGCAGAGAACCGCGCCAACCCGCGCTCCTTTGTACTGCTGGGTATTGGTTCCTCTTGGAAATTTGCCAACGGCATGGAGATCTATGGCAACATATCTCAGAACTACCGCTCCATCAACTTCAACGATATGCGGGTAGTGAATACCAACGCCCGGGTAGACCCTAACCTAAAAGACGAGACCGGCTACAATACAGACCTCGGGTTTAGGGGCAGCCACAAGGGTTGGCTGTATGCCGATGTAAGTGTGTTCTACCTCAAGTACAACGACCGTATAGGCTCAGTATTCGCGCGCGATTCCAATTTCATGACCTATCGCCTGCGCACCAATGTATCAGACAGTCGCAACAGGGGACTTGAATTTTTACTGGAAGGAGACATCCTCAAGGCAATTTCTGAAGGCAGGTCTAAATACAAGCTGGGTGTTTATACCAACCTATCGCTCATAGATGCCCGTTATGTGAACACCGCCAACACTGCAATTGCCAACAAACTGGTAGAGAACGTGCCGCCCGTTCTGTTCCGCACAGGCATCTCAACCGGTACACCCAGATGGAATGTGTCCTGGCAATTGTCCTACCAGTCGAAGCAGTATTCTGATGCCACCAATACCGAGATCACCCCAACTGCAATTGACGGAGCAATTCCGGCATTTACTGTTATGGATCTGAGTATCAGCTACAACTGGCGGAAGTATGCGATCTACACCGGCATCAACAATCTTACTGACACCAAATACTTTACGCGCCGTGCCGATGGTTATCCGGGACCAGGTATCATTCCTGCCGACATCAGGAATTACTACATTACCTTGTCTGCAAAGTTTTGATAGTCAATAACCTGCTATTCAGATCGACGGCGTAACTTCAATCATTGAACCAATTCATCGACATACACACACATAACAACTCGCCTGCAGCCCATGCGCTACAGATAGTGAATGTGTATAAGCAGTTCGATACCATTCCACAAAACGGCTGGTTCAGTGCCGGCCTTCATCCATGGCACCTTTCTGGCCCCATAGACATAGATTCATTACAGAAAGTGGCCATGCAGTCAAACATCCTTGCCATTGGCGAATGTGGGCTGGACAAAGTATGCGCCACTGATTGGAACCTTCAGATCCGCGCCTTTGCACAACAGATAATACTGGCGAACAACATAGGCAAGCCACTCATCATACATTGCGTACGCGCATGGGAAGAAGTGATGGCCACCCTGAAACAGCATAAAGTATCCGTGCCGGTCATCTTTCACGGATTCAATAAAAGCAACATTGCTTCCCGGCTAATAGATAATGGTTACTACCTGTCATTCGGCAAGGCACTGCTCAAAACTGATTCACCCGCTGCTGAGGTCCTCAGGTCGATTGCGGCCAACAGGTACTTCCTTGAGACCGATGACGCAGACATTTCAATTGCAGATATTTATGCGGCGGCAGCATCCCTTCGGGAAACTCAGCAGGATGATGTTATTTTGCAACTACGTCAAAACTTCAAAACTGTATTCAACCGATGAAGGATACCAAATGGCTCTCACGCACCGAACTTCTTATAGGAAAAGAGAAACTCGACAAACTCATCAACTCGCATGTGCTGGTGGTAGGTATGGGAGGCGTTGGCTCGTTTGCTGCCGAGTTCATTTGTCGTTCAGGCGTTGGGGAAATGACCATCATTGACGGCGACGTGGTGGACCCCACCAACCGCAACCGGCAGTTGCCTGCACTGGCCACCACCCACGGCATGAGCAAGGCCGAGCTGATGGGCGACCGCCTCATGCAGATCAATCCCGAACTGAAGCTCCATGTCATCAAAGAATTTGTTCGCCCTGAAAGGGTCGATGCGATGCTGGAAGGCCACTTCGATTATGTAGTGGATGCCATTGACAGCATCACACCCAAGCTTACATTCATCCGCGCTGCCTACGCCAAGGGACTCAGGATTGTGAGCTCTATGGGCGCAGGTGCCAAACTGGACCCCACCAAACTGCAGGTAGTTGATATTTCCAAAACCTATAACTGTCCGTTTGCTCAGCAGATCCGCAAACAACTTAAAGACAGCGGCATCCGCAAAGGGATCAAAGTTGCGTTCTCGCCAGAGGAACCAATAAAAGAATCATTGATGCTGACGGATGGATCTAATTTCAAAAAGTCGGCATACGGCACCATATCATACCTACCCGCTACTTTCGGTGCGGTGCTGTCGTCAGTCGTGATCCGTGATCTTATCGGTGAAGAGTAGTATTACTTTTCCAATTCCAGCAGGCGCTCCAGCACAGCAAACGTAGCCGGGCACACGGTGGCGTTCTTCAGGGTGAGCTGCACCCGCTTCAACAGAACATCCTCATCAGTATAGGGATATCGCCTGCAGTCGCTTGGACGGTCTTCATAGATATTGCAGGTATTGTCTTCGGCAAGGAAAGGGCACGGAGAAGTCCGCGTCACATAGTCGCCATCGCTGTCAAGTTTCAGGTAGTTCGCAACAAGATCGCCCTCCTTCATGTGCAGCACCTTGGCTATGCGTTTTATGTCAGGTTGCTTAAACCGGGGTGAATGGTTCTTGCAGCAACGGGCGCACTCCAGACAATCTATATTAGCAAATGCCTCATCATGCAAGCGGGGCAACTCGTTCAGCATCTTGTTGCGATTGCCTTTTTCCAGCAACCGCTTGTAGGCTTTCTGGTGTTCTTTCGCAAGCAACTCCCACTTCGCAGGCAACATAAATACAGTCTTGAATATGGTTCAGAAAAGAAAATGATCAATCGTAATACTGCAGGTCACGTTCGGTGGTGCGCACAGGCTCGCCGTCCTCAAAAACCGTCTTCTTGATCCAGTTGCCCATGTAGTCATATTCATACTTGTAGACACTCTTGATGGGAGGAACACGTTCGGCAAGCCTGAGCAACTCTTCAATTTCGTTGCCGTATGAGTCGTATTTGTACTCTGCGGTTACCTTTTCCCTCACTGCGCCTTCAGGCGTATAAGTTATATCGGCAAGGTGATTGTTGTACTTGTCGAACTTACCCATGTATATGAGTTTACCGTTCTCATCATACTGGCGCAACTCGATCATATGGTCCTGATTGTCGTATTCTTTCAACACCTTGGTGTGCCGGTCTGAGCCATCTTCCTTGTATTCCCTTTCATCAATCACATTACCCCAGTCGTTATACCCATAGGTGTGTCGTGCATTGTAATTTCCGCTTCCATTAAAATCGGTGGTCTCAACCTTTCGACCGTTCTCGTCAAAGCGGTTCACCTTCTTCATCTTCAATCGGCCGTCCGGTTCATACTCGCTTTCCATGGTGCATTGCCCGCGGTCGTTATAGCGGTAGGTGTGCCGGCTGATGAGTTTGCTCCAATGATAATCATTCACCTCCAACAGATTCCCTCCATTGTCATACTCCGAAACATACTCCCACTCCTGCACGCCGTTCCCCTTAAATATCTTCCAGATAATGCGGTTACCCAGCTTATCCACCTCGTGTACTGATGAATCCTCCAGCTGCCCCTGTGTGTTGTAGCTGCAACTGCTCAGCAGGTTATTATACTTATCGTATTTGTAAACGATCTTGGCCGATCGAAAAGGCATGGTGTAGTTTCCGATCTTATTACCACCTATGCTCGATGTGCTCTCCAGCAGGTAGCCGTTTTCATTATACTTCTTAACGGTGGTGTGTATCAGGCTCCCTTTCAACACAGAACCCTGCAAACCCGGCGAGGCCTTGAACCCGCGAATGGTCATACTCTTCACCTTCCCGTGAAGATCTTCCGCCTCCCAGTCATTCTTTTTATCTTTTGCATCCTGCGCCAGCAAACTGCCACATATGCCCAACAAGGGTATTATTAGAAGGAACGATCTCATTGACAACACAAAATTGAATCATGCACTACGTACCCATGGAAAATACCATTGGTAGGCTGAACGCATTGGCAAAATACGGGAAAGTTCGTTTTTAATGAACGTTTTTTTACTAAACGGGAATATTATTGGCCTTCATATGCATTGGCAAAATATCTGTCCTGCAGCATGACACCTACAAAACACCCCTTATAACAGCAAGTGAGATGCTTCCTATGATCACCCACAACAGCACACCCTGCAATATAGGCCTCCACCCTACTTGCTTGATGGTCTTTAAGGACAGCCCTGAGCCGATAAGGAATAATGTGATGACCAGACCACGACGCCCCAGACCATACAAGTGCTTAAAAATGGTCTTGCCGCCCAGTGGATTGCTGATATCTGGGAAGTACTGAGGCAGATACGTAGAAACGATGATAGCCACAATGAACCAGAAGATAAAATAGGGGATCTTCACCTTGCCCGTACTCTTCTGAAAATACGCAGTACCCAACGCTATCGGGATGATCCACAACGCGCGCTCCAGCTTGATGGTAGTGGCAATACCCAAAGCGTCATGCCCCTGACTGTCCACATACCCGGTAGCAGCGCCCACTACCGAGCTTGTGTCGTGAATCGCAATCGCGCACCACGTTCCGAACTGTTCGGCAGTCATTCCCAGATAATGACCTATTGGCGGGAAAATGAGCAGCGCAATAGAATTCAGAATGAATATCGTGCCCAGCGCCACGCTCATCTGGTTGTCGTTGGCCTTCACTATCGGTGCAACCGCCGCTATCGCACTTCCACCACAAATGGCAGTACCGTTAGATATCAGTAACGAAGTATTGCTATCAATATTTAGCTTCTTACCGATGAAATAACCCGCAATAAGTGTAACCGCGATCGTCACCACCGTAAAAAGAAATCCGTCACGGCCGGCCTTCATGGCATGTTCCAGGTTCATACCAAATCCCAGACACACCACCGATACCTGCAACAGCATAGTTGTAGCCTTTTTATTAAGATGAATGAACGGATGACCGATGACAAGCGCGATAAAGATACCGGTGACCAATGCCAGTGGTGGTGGCGCACTTAAAAGAGCAAATGCCGCAAGGCACAAAATAAATACAACCTTCTTGGCTGTATTGGGCAAGTTTAGTAATGTTGCCATTCAGGAAAATTTTGGTAATCCCCAAGAAACTACCGAGGTGCCAAAGATAAGCATATGAGCAGCAATTTTTTACCATCAGTTAATGCAACAATCCTCAAAAAGGCTATTAATGATGGAGATCTTGAACAGTTCTATGATCTGCTGGTGCAGCCACTGCATGAAGAACTATATCGCCGGCAATCCTTCGAATTTCTCGACGACCTCTCCTGGGCACAGCAATTGCTCCTCGCATACGACTATGTGCACATGCAGGTGGGCCAGGGCGGGTTCATTCAATTCATTCAGAACGGATACATAAGTCTGCTGCCATCTGTCATTGAACAACTATACAAGCTGGACGCCCCCGAAATGGCTCAGGTGCTGGATGACGTACTGAAAGTCTATGTCCTGAACAGGGAACAACTGGAGCGACAGACCACCGTAGAAGAATTCGCAAAACTCTACGATGAATTCAGGGAATTTGAGGACATAGACGCACGCTTTCAAACACTGCACCCTGCCACAACCCGCAAACTGCTCGATCATGCAGCCGCACATCTCAATGAATTTGTGACAGAAGCATAATATTATACCGCCACAGCGCGCCCTCCTACCCAACCACCTGAAACAAACAAAACAAAAAGAATGTCACAACTCGTTATATATACTGATGGTGCTGCCCGCGGAAACCCCGGCAACGGCGGTTACGGCGCCGTGCTGCAGTGGGGCAACACCATGAAGGAGATATCTCAGGGCTACCGCCACACCACCAACAACCGCATGGAACTGATGGGTGTGATCGCCGCCCTTAAGATGCTCACCCGATCCGGCCTCGATATCACCATCTACACCGACTCGGCATACATCGTAAACTCAGTAGAAAAGAAATGGCTCTTCGGTTGGGTAAAGAAAGGTTTTGCCGGTAAAAAGAACGAAGACCTGTGGCGCCAGTTCCTGCAGGAATACAAGAAACACAACATAAAATTTGTTTGGGTGAAGGGCCACGCCAGCAACCGCTGGAACAACCGCTGCGACGAACTGGCTACCGCTGCTGCCGACAGCGGAAACCTGCTGGAAGATACCGGCTATAAACCGGAAGAGGCAGGTGATTAACACCCGCCTCTTCAATATCGCTAAGAAAAATAGTCCTTTTACATGCCATTATCCAACGGCTCCGGATAGATCGGCTTGATCGTCAGTGGTGGCTTCTTGTTATCAGGCTTGGTGAACAGCGGATTGCGTTTTGTGGTCGGGAAATGCACACCCGCGCTGATGATGACCTGAGAAATAGTGAGCTTCTGCGAGGCCGTACCATTATAAACACTCACATCGCTGTAAGATGCCCATGAATATTTATAACCACCCTCTACAAACACATAGCGCAACAATGTAAGCCTCAGTGCCGCTTCCAAACCCGCATTCCAACCTCCGAATTGAAACGAAGGGTGTTCTGCAACTTTATTGGCAATACTATTGAACGTATGCGGCATTACCGGTCCGCCACCGCCCTTGGCAAGGGCATCAAGACGCACCAGATGTTTTTTGTCCTGCAACAACTGGAAACGTTTCACCACATTCAGCGAGAGCAGGTTTGACCCGTCCAGATTGTAGAAATATCCGTTGGCAGACGAAAAAGTGATTGTTGTGTCTATCGGATTGTTCTCCCATGTACCTGCCATCTTTACTTTCTGCCCATCGGTAACATGATATTTCACCGGCTCATAGCTCAGCTCTACAGCCCATGTCTGGTTGTAGTCAAAGAAATAGCCAACCTTCAGATTGAAACCAAGTGCCGTGCTTTTTGAAGTTACCTTGTTGTCAGCGGCAACATTATCCCACGAATAGCTGCTTACCACTCCGGCATTTCCCTGCTCCACGTTTATAGTAGAAGCTTTGAATGTCGGGGTGTTTGAGCCAATCGCGACGTACACCGATCCACGACGCTCCTCATCGAAGCTGGAGACCTGCGCTGTGGCCTTGCCGGCAGCCAGTACCGACAAACACAGGAAGAGCAATTTATTTAATTTATATCCAGACCTTCGCCG
>JACSRV010000198.1 GCA_014879545.1 Chitinophagaceae bacterium
GCTGTTTTTCAGTTGTTTTTTCATTAAATATTTCATATTATTGCCAATTACATAAACACGACAGATATGCGTAGTTGTTTTCGTTTACTCTTAGTAGTTCTGAGTTTGTTTGCCGGAAGTAGGGCAAGCGCCCAGTTGGTAGGAACAGATTGTTTCTTACAGGGTAGATATGTTGAAGTGGGTATTAATCAAATGGGTGGCTTCGGAGCGTGTACGTCTCCAATGACCTATCACCCGCACGTTTGTTGCGGAACAGCCACGGCTTTTACACCTGGTGGTAACCTCGACGCTGTGTACGATTGGGGCCACGACGGATGGAGTGTAGGTTCACCTCAATTGATGGGTGTTTATTCTATTCCGGGTTTCCCGCAGGAAGGTTGGTCTGTACAGGTGGGCGCTACCGAGTATCGCAATGGTGCCTGGGGCGGAATCTGCACAGGTGCCTTCGCAATCCCGGGCGGCCACACAGGTTACAGCAATACCGGTGGTACTATCAAAGGGTTCTGGAACGGAAACGTTGCCGGTCTCAACATCAGAATGGAGACAAGGATCGACACCGAAGCATCTTGGGTTGTGATCACTGCAGTTATTCGCAACACAACAGCCGCTCCGATCGCAAATATTTACTACCAGCGTACACTCGATCCGGATAACACTTCCTTCTGGAGCGGTACTCCTGTCACACGTAACAGGATCGTTCACCAGAACGAAGATGCAAGACACAGGGTAATGGTGAGTGCTAACGGCGAAACACCTGCATCTGGCACAACCCCTGCATACAATGCTACAAACAGCTACCTGGCACTCGGCACCAAAGACTGCCGTGCGAGGGCTTGCGTGATATCTGGTCTATCTCCAAGTACCACTCCTTCAACTTTGTGGACAAGCATCCCTTCTGCTCCGTCAGGTTCAGTTACTCTGGGTGCAACGGTTGGTCAGAATAACTACGCGGATCAGGGTATCTCTCTTATTTACAATCTGGGCACACTTGCTGCATTCGACAGCACTGTTATCTCTTACGCATACATTTACAACGGCCCTGGCGGTATAGATAGTGCATTCCCAGATCCTCAGATCGTGATCAATGGTGTGCCTAAAACTTCTTACGCACCACCGATCCCTAACTACGATACCTTCCAGTCTTGTAATACAGGGCTGTCTACGTTGCCTGTTGATTTCAAGTTTGCTGAAGACAAAGCATGGAGCTGGAGCAAATGGACATGGTCTCCGGGTACCGGTCTTGCAAGCACAACCGGTGCGCACAATACAATCAATCTTGCTGCACTTCCTCCGGTTATTACCTATACTATCATTGGTACAGATAGCAGTACCGGTATGTATAGCTGTAACACTAAGATATTCTATCTTACCGTTCTTTCTTGTAACGGTGCTGAAGCAAATTCTCCCTGCGTAGGTGATACACTTTGGCTGAATGCTCCCGGCGACTCTCTCGGTGCTACATACAAGTGGTACGGACCTGCCCCTTCAACAACTATAATCGGTACAACGCAGAAAATGTTCAAGTTCCCTGTAGCAATTTCCGATACCGGTAGATATGCTGTGGTAAAGTCTACAACTACCGGAACCGATACCTCTTACGTGAATGTTCGCGTGTTCCAACTGCCTGCACTCAGCGTTACTTCGAATCAGCCAAACTGCGGCACAATTGTAAATACCTTGAACTTGAGTTGTACTCCTGACTCGATCTGCACCAGCTTTGCATGGACTGGACCAGGCGGATTTACATCAACCCTCCAGAATCCGATCATCAGTCCATTCGATTCCTCCAAGGAAGGGGTGTTCACAGTGAGTGTTGTTTCTGATAAAGGCTGTAAAAATACGGGCACTGTATTGGTTAGACCTGGTCCGTTTGTCGACTTCTCAATGGTTGCCATGCCGGGATGTCCTCAGGATACTGCACGTATGGTGCCGTTCGGCGCTAAGAATGTGGCATTGTATCAGTGGAATTTCGGTGATACCAAGACCGGTATAGATCCATACGAAGTACACTTGTTCAACGCTACGGTTCCGGGTCTCAAAGTACACACAGTCACACTCACAGTTAAGAGTGCTAACGGTTGTACTTACAGCACACAACGCACCGTTGACCTGAGGCACACTGTCTCTGCAATTTACTCTACTACGTCAAGCCCGCTGAACATTGCAGATACTGTATGTCTCGGTAACGCTATCAGCTTCACCGATGCTTCAACTGCTACTAAGTTCGGCGCGTCCAACCTGCCGCTTGCCGCTTACGAGTGGAAGTTCGGAGATGGCTCATCAGCATCAGGACCTACAGCATCTCACACCTATTTAGATGCCAAAGAAGTTTATCGAGCTACGCTCACAGTTACAGATAACATAGGATGTTCTGATTCTGTAACGCGTGACATGGTAGTGCTGCAGCCTGTGATCTCGGCAATGTCTGACACAACGGTTTGTCTGGTACAGCCTATGTGGTTGCCTAATACAGTGTCTTTGCTGCCGGAAGATCTTACATTCCCTGGCTACGGTTACACTTACATTTGGACACCTGCAACGGGCCTGAGCTCTTCAACTGTTCAGCAACCAAACTTCCTGGATATAGGTCTTCATACCTATACGCTTGAAGCAACCCTGAACCGTCATGGCTGTAAGGCTACGCATGTTACAAATATCAATTCGGTACTGCCATCACAGATCCACCACATGTCTATAGACACCAAGATCATGTACGGCAACAGCGTGCAGCTCTATTGTGACAGTGAGTTCGTTTATGCATGGACACCTGATGACGGTAGCCTCAATAACGCGAATATCAACAACCCGATAGCTACACCATCTGTTACTACCACTTATACCGTTTACGGTATGGACAAGTATGGATGCCGCGACACAGCTCAGGTTACTATCTTCGTTGATAGCTCTGCGACAGAACACGTTCCTACAGGCTTTACGCCAAATGGTGACGGTCTGAACGATGTGTTCCGTTTCAACGGTGGTAAGCACCAGAAGTTGGTAGAGATGAGGATATTCGATCGTTGGGGTACAGAGGTGTTCTACTCAAACAGCAGAGAAGTTGGTTGGGATGGAACGTACAAAGGAGTTCCTGCCGACATGGGTGTGTACTTCTATACGGTGATACTTGCCCGTCCTGGTCATGCAACGAATCAGGTCTACAAGGGTGAGATAACCTTGATAAGATAACGCACGTTAATGGATAGATAATGATCCCCCCGGAGCAATTTCCGGGGGGATTTTTCTTTACATCTTTGTTATCTTCGCAATAGAACAATCATTATGGCACTTATAAAATCGATCTCCGGAATTCGTGGCACAATTGGCGGCACCCCCGGCAAAAGCCTCACCCCTGTTGACCTCGTGAAATTCACCACAGCTTATGGCGCATGGATAGCGGCGCAGGGAACAAATAAAAAGATAGTGATCGGCCGCGATGGCCGTATTTCCGGCGGCATGGTCCGCGATATTGTTGCCGCTACATTGCAAAGCATAGGCTGCACAGTTGTCGATCTGGGCCTAAGTACCACACCCACGGTAGAGATGGCCGTTAAGATGGAGGAAGCTGCCGGTGGTATCATCCTCACCGCCAGTCATAACCCCAAAGAGTGGAACGCGCTAAAGTTGCTCAACGCCGCCGGCGAGTTCCTCAGTGCGGCCGACGGGCAGTGGATACTTGACTATGCCGATAAGAATGAGCACAACTATGCCGATGTGAACAAGCTCGGTACGCTCACTAAAGACGATTCCTACATTCAGAAACACATCGACATCATACTGCAGCATCCGCTGGTAGATGTGGCAGCAATAAAGAAGATGAACTACAAGGTGGTGGTAGATGCCGTCAACTCTACCGGTGCCATTTCTGTGCCGCCACTATTGCACGCGTTGGGTGTGCAGGACGTGGTAGTGATGAACGAGGAGGTGACCGGCAAGTTCGCGCACAACCCCGAGCCGCTGCCCGAGAACCTCATAGAGTTATGCTCTACGGTAAAGAAGAAAGGGGCTACACTGGGCATAGCCATAGACCCCGATGTGGACCGTCTCTGCTTTGTATGCGATGATGGAACCCTGTTTGGCGAGGAATACACCCTGGTTGCCATCGCCGATTACATACTGTCGCACAAGAAGGGTAACACCGTCTCCAACCTGTCCTCTACACGCGCCCTGCGCGATGTGACAGAGAAGCATGGCGGTCAGTACTTCCCCAGTGCTGTGGGCGAGGTGAACGTGGTGCGCAAGATGAAGGAGGTGAATGCGGTGATAGGTGGCGAGGGTAATGGCGGTGTCATAGTGCCCGAACTGCATTATGGCCGCGACGCCCTCATTGGTATCGCGCTGTTCCTTACACATCTCGCCAAGTCAGGCAAGACGGTGAAGGCATTAAGGGCTACTTATCCCAACTACTTCATTTCAAAGAACAAGATAGAACTGAGCGAGGATGTGGACGTAAAGCGCATCTTCGAGGAGATAAAGAAGAAGTACAAGAAGCAACCTATCAATACGGAAGATGGTCTGCGCATAGATTTCGACAGCGATTGGGTGCACCTGCGTACATCTAATACCGAGCCAATAATCCGTATCTATTCTGAGAGTGGATCGGAGACAACAGCCAACAACATAGCCAAGCGCATTATGGCCGACATAAAGGAGATGATGCTGATGAAGGCCGAATAAGCTTTGGTGACAATAAAAGCAGCGAGGGCGATAACGATGGTTGTCGCCCTCGCTGTTTATCGCTATTTCGATTTCAGCTCCAGGAATACCGGGCAGTGATCCGAGTGGACGATGTGCGGTAGTATCTCGGCATGCTTTAGTTTCGGTTTCAGTGTGTCCGTCACGTTGATGTAGTCAATGCGCCAGCCCTTGTTGTTGGCGCGAGCCCCTCCAAACGCGCTCCACCACGAGTATTGGTGCGGGTCCTGATTGAAGTGGCGGAACGTGTCTACAAATCCGTTGTCGAAAAACTTGTCCATCCAGGCGCGCTCTTCGGGCAGGAAGCCGGTGTAGTTCTTGTTGCGCACCGGGTCGTGTATGTCTATGGCCTTGTGGCAGATGTTGTAGTCGCCGCACACAACGAGGTTGGGGCGGGTCTTGCGCACCTCGTTCAGGTACTCAAAAAACTCGTCCAGCCACTGGTACTTGTAGGTCTGGCGGTCTTCACCGCTGGTGCCGCTGGGGAAGTAAGCGTTGATAACGGTGATCTTGCCGAAGTCGGCACGGATGACACGTCCCTCGGCATCACTTTGCATAATGCCGTTGCCGCACAGCACATTGTCGGGCTTCAGTTTGGTGAGGATGGCCACACCGCTGTATCCCTTCTTCTGTGCCGAATAGGAGAATACCTCGTAGCCCGCTGCGTTGATATCGGCAATGGGCACGTCCTCACGATTGGCCTTTATCTCCTGCACGCATATGATGTCGGCAGGGTCGGTTTTGAGCCAGTCGGTGAAGCCTTTTTTGAGGGCACTGCGTATGCCGTTCACATTATAGGTTATGATGCGCATTGTGTTGTCGTTTAGTTGGTGAAATTACGGAAAGTTGGTGGGCTACATCAAGCCTTCATCGGCCAGGCTGAGGTGCGCATGACCGGCCACTATGATGTGGTCCAGCAAGCGGATGTCCATGAGTGCGGCAGCCTCGTTCAGCTTGCGGGTCAGCTCTATGTCGGCGGTGCTGGCCTGTTTGTTGCCCGATGGGTGATTGTGGGCGATGATGAGCTGGTTGGCATTTTGCAGCAGGGCGTTCTTCAGTATCAGGCGTATGTCGGCAACGGTGGCGGTGAGCCCTCCGCTACTGATGAGCTCGTGGCGCAACAGCTTGCCTGCGGTATTCAGGTACAAGACGCAGAACGATTCGTGATTGAGGTCTTGCAGCAGCGGCATCAGTATGGGCAGTGCGTCCTTGCTGCTGCGGATGGCCGGGCGGTCCAGGCCCTCGCTCATCTGGCGGCGGCGGCCCAGTTCCAGCGCGGCGGATATGGCTATGGCACGTGCCTCACCTATGCCCTTCACTTTTTGCAGTTCCTTTATGGAGAGCCGGCCCAGCTCTCGGATGTTGCCACCGGCCAGTGCCAGTATATCCCGCGCCAGGTCTATGGCCGATCGCTGTGGTGTGCCGCTGGCTATGAGTATGCCCAGCAGTTCGGCATCGGTGAGGGCCGCTGCGCCTTTGTGCAGCATTTTCTCACGCGGCCGTTCGTCTTCCGACCAGTTTTTGATGCTTTTGTTTTCATTCATAGGGTGGGGTGTTGCTATACTACTTCAAAGGCGGCATGGTAGAAGTTGTTCTGTGCCGATATGGGTTTGAGGTTCACATAAAAGCACTCGGTGAACAGCCGGTAGGCCATGAACTCGTGATCGTACACATTAAACTCATCGAACATGATGATGTCGCCCTTGTTGAGGTAGGGATATAGCTGGCTGAGTGCGAAGAGGGTAGCGCTGAACAGGTCGGCATCCATATGGATGAGCTTGCGGGTGTTGGTCAGCTCATCGCGGTGGGTATCTATAAATCCGTTCAGTGTATCCTGAAAGATGCCTTTGTAGAATGAAGCCCGGTTGTCGTTCACTTCCGGTATTGGCGACTGCATATCGCCCTTGTCAAACACGCCCCAGCTCTCGGGCAGTCCCTCAAACGTATCGAAGCCATGAAAGCGCGATGCGGGATTGCGGCACGTAGCCAGCCACCATTTGAAGGAGTTGCCGCTGGCCACACCAAACTCCAGGTAACAAACCGGTGTGTCGGTGAGGCGGTAATGATCGGCAATGGCCGTAAAGCTCTTCAGGCGGTCGTCGTAGTGGCGAACGGGGCGGTAGAAGTCGTTGGTGAGCAACTGCGCTTTTTTGTTCTTATGCACCCACGATGTGAGCAGGTTGAAGTTGTAGATGAATCCGAACAGCTTGTTGAAGGGTTGGAAGATCTGCAGCAGGCGGGTGGCCAGCAGAAAGTCCTTGGTGAACTTGATAATGCGTAGTTGGGTGGTGCGTAATGACATTGTGTATCTGTAAAGCTTCAAAAATACCTAAATAAGTGCAAGGTTTCGCCTGCCGCATCAGGTGGTAGTGTCGGTGAGCCACTGCGGGGCAGCCGGTGGTGTGTAGTTGGCCATCAGGTCCAGCAGCTCTTCTATGCTATCGGCAACCATTAGGATGGACGCCGTGGTCTCACTCAGAAAGCCGTCCTGCACCATCAGTGCGCACAGTGCTTTCAGTGGTTCGTAGTAGCCGTTCACGTTCAGCACGCCTATGGGGCGCGTGTGCAGGCCCAGTTGTGCCCATGTCAGCATTTCAAACAGTTCTTCCATGGTGCCCCAGCCACCGGGCAGGGCTATTACGCCATCGGCCAGGCGGCTCACCGAGCCGGCCGCCAGCGCATCGGCCTGGCGGCCGCGCCAATCGGTCCAGACCGGGCTGGCGCGCTCGTCAAGCTGCGCCGTGCCGGCGTCCACCAGCTTGAACTGGCCGCTGCGCTCCAGATTGGCGCGGATGATGCTGCTGATGGCCTGACCGGCAAGGCTCTCATCGCGCCAGCCGGCAATGGCGATGGGCAGTTGGCTGGCGCCGACGCCGGCGATCTCGACCCGGAACTGGGCCCAGGCGGGCAGGCCGATCAGCGCGGCAGAGGCGGCCAGCAGATGCCGGCGGCCAGGCATGGGCAGAGGTTTTGACGGAGGCTGCGGCGAGGTGAGGGACATGGTCATGAGAAGCCCGCTGCCGGGTTCGTGGCCCGGGCGCACGGGCATGCAGCAAGCAAGGCGCGCATTTTGCCTCAGTCCGCCGGCTTGCTCCTGTTACCGCTGGCTATCATCGGTAAACAGCCCCGCGGTCAACTGCGGCGCGCAACTTCAAGAAAGAGACCCGCATGACGAATCCGCCCGCCAGCAACGCCCCCGGCCCCTCCAACAGCGCGGCCATCTGCCGCTACCCCGTGCCCGAGCTGGGCGATCTGCCGGCCGATGTGCGCGAGCGCATCCTGGCGGTGCAGGAGAAGGCCGGCTTCGTGCCCAATGTCTTCCTGGCCCTGGCACGCCGGCCGGACGAGTTCCGCGCCTTCCTGGCCTATCACGATGCGCTGCTGCTGCGCGAGAGCGGCCTGAGCAAGGGCGAGCGCGAGATGATCATCGTCGCCACCAGCGGGGTCAATCGCTGCCTGTACTGCGTGGTTGCCCATGGCGCCATCCTGCGCGTCTACGAGAAGGCGCCGCTGCTGGCCGACCAGATCGCGGTCAACCATCGCAAGGCGGACATCACGCCACGCCAGCGCTCGATGCTGGACTTCGCGCTCAAGGTCTGCCTGCATGCCGACGAGGTCGACGAGAGCGACTACAGCGCGCTGCACGCCCAGGGCTTCAGCGACGAGGACATCTGGGACATCACGTCGATCACCGCACTGTTCGGCCTGTCCAACCGCCTGGCCAACGCGATCTCGCTGCGGCCGAATGCCGAGTTCTACCTGCTGGGCCGCCAGCCACGCGCCAGGGGCTGAACCCGGCTCGGCTCAGAGCAGCACGATGTCGTAATGCTCGGTCTGGTTGGCCGGCTCGGCGGTCAGCGAGATCGGCTTGCCGATGAAGTCCGACAGGCCGGCCAGATGCTGGCTTTCCTCATCGAGCAGCATCTCCACCACATTGGCCGCCGCGACGACGCGGAACTCCTTGGGCGAGAACTGGCGCGCCTCGCGCAGGATCTCGCGCATGATGTCGTAGCAGACGCTGCGGGCCGTCTTGATCTGGCCGCGCCCCTCGCAGGTCGGGCAGGGTTCGCACAGCATGCGGGCCAGCGACTCACGGGTGCGCTTCCTGGTCATCTCCACCAGGCCCAGCTGAGTGAAGCCGCCCAGCGTGACCTTGGTACGGTCGCGGCTGAGCTGCTTGCGGAACTCGCTGAGCACCGCCGTACGGTGCTCCTCGCGCGTCATGTCGATGAAGTCGACGATGATGATGCCGCCCAGATTGCGCAGGCGCAGCTGGCGCGC
>JACSRV010000214.1 GCA_014879545.1 Chitinophagaceae bacterium
AAAAGGTTTATCAATTCTATATTCTGAATTGTATAACTTCTCGTAGATGTCCTGAAATATAGATTGAGCAATCGTAATGAGGTTGCTGAAATTCTTCTTTGTCAACCCGGAAGTTTCGAGCTTCTTCTCTTCCTTATGGGCTACCATAGAATTACGCACGACGATTATCTGATCAATAATCGCATCCTGTAATTTAATTTTTTTTTGCCATTGCTTTATCGCTGTGCGATCAATCTCTTTTGTTGCGAAAACACCCCCTTCTCGAAATTTGTTTATGAAGGTTCGAAGGTTGTGTCTTTCTTTTGGTTTGTAGAGAAAAGACAGCCCAAGGATAATCTGGTCGAATAGCATGTTCTTCGTAAAGGCGAAATACATACTCCGGTGAACAACAGTATGCGCGTCCTTGTCATCAATTTTAGAAGTCAAGTAGTCAAAAACTCTAAAGTTCTCCTGTGTGTTCATTAAAACAGACGTAATTTCTTTCATTTCATTTTCGATGTCGGTCATAAGCTTACGTTTGAAATGTTGTACCTATGTTGTACCAAATAAAAAGACCGCATGAAGCGGTCTTTTCTAACTGATTGATTCTCAGTGTGCCCCGAACAGGAATCGAACCTGCACTACCTTGCGATAACCAGATTTTGAGTCTAGCGCGTCTACCAATTCCGCCATCGGGGCTTTTTCGAAGAAATGACACTGTATAGTGTCTCCGTCTCCTACAATTGGGTTGCAAATCTATTGATTCTTTCCTGAATGCGCAACAGGTATTTTTTGCGGAAATACATGTCTTTCAGCGGCGTTAAAATGGCAGGAGAATGATCGCCGGCATCAAAGCGGGCAGTATGCGTTTCGGCTGCCTGCTGCCATACCTGCATTTGTTCTGCAAGGCTGTTGACGGCGGTAAGTCGGGCTGCTTCGTTGTCCGGGTTGTCTTCGTAGTCGCTCACAGCCTCGTTGAGGTCCATCATTTCCATCAGGAATGCCGGTGGCAGGGCGTATTTCTCTTCTTCTTCCAGCATATTATTGAGTCGGAGGACGTAGGCCATGGTGGCATCGGGATCGCGAAGGGTCTTGTAGGCTTCGTTTACGGTAGCCGCCATGGCGAGCGCCTGATTGAGCGCATCGGGCCCGGCTGTGCTGAACCTGTCGGGGTGGTACTGTCTGCTGAGCTCGTAGAAGCGCGTCTTTACCGTGCCCGGGTCGGGGTGCAGCGAGACAGGAATATTGAAGAGTTCGAAATAGTTGGTCATAGATCGTAGTGACGCATACGTATTGCCTTGGTAACGGCAGACGGGCGGCGTATCTTTGCGGCAAAATTAAGATATGCTGCGCATAGGACTGATAAGGGAAAGGAAAAAGTTGCCGGATGAGCGGGTGCCACTGACGCCGAAACAATGCCGAATGATAATGGACCAAAATACCGATGTGCAGATAGTGGTGGAACCATCGCCCACACGGTGTTTTGCAGATGCTGACTATGATGCGGCGGGAGTGCCCGTAAATGAGGACCTGAGCGGATGCGATATTCTGCTGGGTATAAAGGAGGTGCCGGTGGACTATCTGATGCCGGGAAAGACGTATTTATTTTTTTCGCACACTAAGAAGAAGCAGCCGCACAACAAGGGTTTGATGCACGCTCTGATCGCCAAGAAGGTGCGCATGATAGACTATGAGTGCCTGACGCACAGCGATGCGCAGCGCATATTGGGTTTTGGCATGTATGCGGGTATAGTGGGGGCGCACAACGGCTTGCTGACGTATGGCAAAAAGTGGGGGCTGTATGAACTGCCGGCAGCACACAAGGTGCGCTCTTATGCCGAACTGATACAGGCATATGAAAGGGTGAAGCTGCCGAATTTGAAAATTGTAGTCACGGGATCGGGCAAGGTAGCGTCGGGTGTGCTGGATGTGATGCGCCAGCTGGATATAGAAGAGGTGGAGCCGATGGACTACCTGACGCACCAGTATGAGTATCCGGTGTTCACGCACCTGAAGGGGGGCGACCTGTATGCGCGCAAGGATAATAACCTGTTTCACAGGGATGATTTTCATGCCAATCCGGAGGCTTATAAGTGCCTGTTCTCAGCCTATGTGAACCAGACAGATATATTGATGAACGGTATCTATTGGGAGAAACGCATCGCACGGCTCTTTGAAAAGGATGATATAAGGCGCAATGACTGGCGCATAAGCGTGATAGCGGACATAAGCTGCGATGTGGATGGATCTGTGCCGATAACGCTTGACTCAACAACAATAGCTGACCCTGTGATGGGCATAGACAGGGCAAGCGGAGCTCGTGTGGCACCCTATGCCACCACGAGGGATACCATAGATGTGATGGCGGTGGATAACTTACCGAACGAGCTGCCGAGAGATGCGTCGCAGTACTTCGGGGTGCATTTTGAGAAGTATGTGTTGCCAGAGTTGAAGAAGGAGAAAAGCGACATACTACAACGAGCTACTATTTGCGAAAACGGCAGGCTGACACAACGATACGAGTATATGGCAGACTATGCGTACGAATAGTCATTTGTCACAAGAAGAGATCCCCGCAAAACACTGTTTTGCGGGGATCGTTCTTTTGACCCGGAGATGTTATTTTTTATCACCGGTGATGTTGTTCACGAAAGCTGCAAGATCGACCGAGTATCCGAGTTGCAACAATGAGAAGGAGTTTTTGGCTACTTCAGAACCTTTGAGTGGTATGTTGCCGAAGAGGCTGTAATGGACAAAGATCTTGGAACTTGCCCCCTCGTTGGCTTTTTTATTGACATAGTACATAATGAGCGCGTCGAAGTTGTGGTATGGAACCACTTGTTGCGTATAGAGTGGTTTTTCCGGTACAACTCCGGGTGTGAAGTAGGACGCTGCCACGTTTCCGGTCTGGTAATTGAGTAGCGGCTGAACGGGCGAAGAAATGGGGTTTATATAAAAGATCCGATAGGCGAATTCGAAGTAAAGGGGGAATTCTTCGTAGGACAGGCCTTGTGTGCGGTAGGTGAGGTTGAGGCCATAGGCAACGCTGTTCACGTTGGTATTGACAGTATTGGTTGTGTCGGCGACGGTGGTATTGAAGAGAGAAATGAAAGGCTGTACATAGAAATGTGCCAGGTTGGCGAAGTTCTTACGCGCAGGGATAAAGTAGGCCAATAGCGGGAAGTTGATGTTGAGATTAAAACGGGATTCCTGAAGGAGGTCGAGGCGGTTGACATACCTGTTTTTAAACAGGCTGCCCGACGAGGAAGATACAGAAGAGTCGAAGTAGCGGACGTTATCGGCATTGGAAGTGTAGGAGGTCTGGATGAAGATATTGCGCAGCATTATTGCCCGTCGCCTTGCGGGGGCGTTGTAGGGGATGCCATCGGTTTTGCGGGTGGGTATGCTGAAGCGGAGGTAGGTTTGTGTGAGGTTTGTTGAGGCGGCGTTGATATCGGGCGCGAACATCTGTGCGGCAATAATGCTGAATCGCTGTGTACCGATGCATCCATTGAGTTTGATTCGGAGTGTGTCAGAAATGACGGCTGTATCGCAGCCATTATAAACAATGCACCGGGCGTGTGTGTAGCGCAGGTTGCAGTCTACGTTGCGGATGAAAAGCGTGCTGCGGGTAGAACCATCGTCGTTCATAGAAGACATCTCAGAGAACATAGAGCCGTATTCTTCAATATTGATGAAGCCACTATTTCCTTTGCTGATCTGCCACTGAAATCTGGGCTGGCAAGAACCGATGGCCTCTACGTGGAACTGTGAATCTGCATGGGAGCTAACTGAGAGTTCGCCAGCAGTTCCGAGGTTTTTTTTGATGACAATGCCGGTTCGCAGAGTGGCTACACTTGAAGTGGTTGTATCGCAATGGCCGGACACAACACATCGATACTTTGAGCCTGAGATATCGGCGGTGACTTTAGTGATTATCAGCGTGTCTTTGTCCACATTGGAGTAGGTGGCATCGTCATCGAGATCAACGAATTTATCAGACTTGTTCACCTGCCATTTGTAGTGCGTGGCGTTTTCGGCTTTTACGCTGAAGATGGCTTTGCGGCCGATGGTTGCATGGCGGTCGGTGGGTTGTGCGGTTATCTTCAGCGGTGGATCGATCTTAAGGACGGCCGTGGACGATGTAACTACCGCATTTTCGTTTATTTTTTTCTTTTTATTGAATTTGGTGTACGAAACACTGCACTGAAATGCCGCACCATTTTGATCTTGTGTCACGTTGCTGATGTGGAGTGTGCGAGTGGTGATGTCGTGAAAATTGCCGCCAAGCGGAATGGTGTCGTATTTAGTGGCGCCATTCACTTTTATCATCCATTTGTACGAAGCGTTTGCAACATTTGTCTGAACGGAGAAGTTAATGTCTTTACCCGGGCATGTTTTTACGTTTTCCGGTTGTTGGGTAATTAGCTCTTGTGCCATGGCTGCGGCAGGAAGCGATAAAAGACCGATGAATAGAACTTTTTTCATAGAACCTGTTTTTATGGTTAATAATGGAGTGAATAAAATTTGAATGCATGAAAGGTATTTTAGTCGGTAGATGAATAAAAGAGTGTTTTTACGGTTTTTTATTTGTGAAATAATGCATATATAGCTTGCTCGATGTGTTAACGGCGTTCAGAAGAGAAATAATAGCGTTGTGAGCCTGACAGCGCGCTATTGAAATGCCCTATACAGGTATAGGAAAGGTAACTTCTGTGACGTGCTGTAGCGATTAACTTAACTACCTTTGCCCCTGCAAAAAAGTGATATGGGCAAAGTAGCCATTAATATAGCGACGGGTAGTTTACAGACAGAAGACATTATTGTAGGTATAGACCTGGGCACCACCAACAGCCTTGTGGCCATGGTGAGGAAAGACAGTATGCAGCCGATAGCGCTACGAGAGACGGATGGACTTACGTTGGTGCCGTCGATCGTGCATTTTGATGAATATGGTGGCACTACTGTTGGGACACCTGCGCGCGAAAAGCTGCTTCAGGAGCCTGAGCGCACGATCTATTCGGTGAAGCGCCTGATGGGGAAGTCTTATAAGGATGTAAAAGACCATGCAGGCGTTTTTGCTTACAACATTATTGACGATGATACAGACGCGCTTGTGAAGATACAGGTGGGGCAGAAGTTCTATACTCCCATTGAGTTGTCTTCGTACATTCTTAAAGAGCTGAAGAAGCGCGCGGAGCATATATTGAAGGCGAACATAAGCAAGGCCGTAATAACGGTGCCTGCCTATTTTAATGATGCTCAAAGGCAGGCCACGCGCGATGCGGGCAGGCTGGCGGGGCTGGATGTATTGCGCATTATAAACGAGCCGACGGCGGCGAGTCTGGCGTATGGCATAGGTGCTAAACACCATGAGGAGAAGACCATTGCCGTATACGATCTGGGCGGTGGAACGTTTGACGTGTCGATACTGAATATCACCAACGGAATATTTGAGGTATTGTCGACGAACGGCGATACCTATCTGGGTGGCGATGACCTGGATAATGCAATCGTGCAGTATTGGAAAACAGAGGCCGGACTGGGTGAAAGTGCCGACAAGATGAAGGTACAGGCATTGCGTGTACTGGCCGAGGAGGCAAAAAAACACCTTTCCGATAATGAGGTGTTTGATGGAAGTGTGAACGGAGTTGCAGTGAGCCTGACAAGAGCGCAATTCAATGAAGTGATAACACCGCTGGTGGACAGAACTATAACTGCTTGTGCCAATGCACTGCGTGACGCGGGCATAACAAAGGACAAGATAGATGCGGTGGTGATGGTGGGTGGCAGTACCCGTGTGCCATTGGTTAAACAAAGGGTGAAAGAGTTCTTTGGTCGTGAGGTTCATGATGAGCTGAACCCTGATGAAGTAGTGGCACTGGGTGCAGCTGTGCAGGCTGATATACTGGCAGGAAACAATACAGAAATGTTGCTGCTGGATGTGACGCCATTGTCGCTGGGTATAGAAACCATGGGTGGGTTGATGGATGTGTTGATACCACGCAATTCCAAGATACCCAACAAGGCAGGACGCCAGTATACTACGCAGAAGGATGGCCAGAGCGGCATGCGCATATCGGTGTTTCAAGGGGAACGAGATCTTGTGAAGGACAACAGAAAGCTGGCAGAGTTCAATCTGACGGGAATACCGGGCATGCCTGCAGGACTGCCTAAGGTGGAAGTGAACTTCCTGATAGATGCAGACGGAATACTGAAAGTGAGTGCTACTGAATTGCGCAGTGGTGTGGCGCAGACCGTAGAAGTGAAACCTCAGTATGGGCTGACGGACGAGCAGGTGGAGCAGATGTTGCTAGACAGCCTGACGCATGCGAAAGAAGACATAGGAACGAGAGCATTGGTGGAAGCGACAACTGAAGCACAGCAGATGCTGGACACGACTGAACGCTTTATAGAGAAATACAGGGCCGACCTCACTGAGGAGGAAGCGGCCACAACAAGGGCACACATGCAGTTGCTGCGCGATGCGATAACAGCCAAGGATAAAGACAAGATACAGCAAGAGACCGAAAGCCTGAATGAGGTATCGAGGCCATATGCCGAGCGTGTGATGGAGGGGGCGCTGAAAGACGCGATGAAGGGCAAGAAGGTGATATAGCCGACCCATAAGTAGCAATTTATTCAACCATATATATAGAAACGGCCGGTGATGAAATAGTCGCCGGCCGTTAAATTTTTAGAATTTGTGTTTTCCATATCTTTGCGCCCTTTATGAAAGTTTATAAGTTCGGAGGTGCGTCTATAGCAGACGCCGGCAGGATGACTGCCTTATTGCCTATTATGACCGGTGAAGACCAGCCGCTGCTCATTGTATTGTCGGCGCTGGGCAAGACCACTAATGCTCTTGAGGTGATCGTGAATCATGCTTATAAGGGCGATGATGACGGTGCGCTGGCACTCGCCAAACAGTTGGAGCAACAACACCTAGACTACGCACGTGCATTGCTTAACGACGAGTATTACGCGAAGGCGCAGCAGTTATTGCAGCCTTTGTTTGATGAGTTTGAGCGGGCTATTAAGGACGCCGATGGCAGCAGTTATGATTTCTCTTACGACCAGGTCGTTTGTATGGGTGAGTTGTTCTCATCGCGTTTGTTGTATTGTCTGTTGCTACAGTATGGTATAAAGACCGAGTGGACAGATATACGCAAGGTGGTGCGTACCGACGACACCTACAGAGATGCAGTAGTAGACTGGAACCATACCAAGCTCGAGGCAGAGGCTATCATTGGTCGTCAGTTGAAGCATAATAGGGTAGTAGTGGTGCAGGGCTTCATCGGCTCTACAGGCTACGGAAGCTCTGTGACACTGGGACGAGAAGGGTCGGACTATACGGCTGCAATAATGGCGGCCATGTTGAAAATGGAGAGCGTGACGATATGGAAGGATGTGAATGGTTTCCGTAACGCAGATCCGAAGCTGTTTCCCGATACAGTCAAGATAGACGCGATATCATATGCCGAGGTTATAGAAATGGCGTTCTATGGCGCGCAGATCATTCACCCCAAGACCATCAAGCCGCTGCACAACAACAATATTCCGTTGTATGTGAAGTGCTTCCTCGATAAGGAGTTGGAGGGCTCTGTGATCAAGGCTGATGTGAGCGATACGCACTATCCGCCACTTATAGTACTTAAGGACAAGCAGATACTGGTGCAGGTGACGACAAGGGATTTTTCTTTCATCACGGAAGATAACCTCAGTAAGATCTACGGCATCTTCCATAGCCTGAAGGTGAAGATCAATCTGATACAGAATGCTGCTATCAGTTTTGTGGCATGTATTGATAATCGGGAAGATAAGGTAATGGCCCTGAAGCAGGTGCTGGGTAAGGATTATAAGGTGTCGGTGAATGAGAATGTGAACATATTGACGGTGCGCCATTTTACGCCTGAGGTGATCTTTGACCTGACTAAGGACAAGGAAATATTGTTGCGCCAGCAAACAAGGAAAACTGTGCAGGTGGTAATGAAGTAACCGAATATTCTATTGATGAAATAGAAAAGGGAAAGGCGCTACCAGAGCGCCTTTCCCTTTTTATATGATGTGATAAACGATTAGTGCTTAACTACAGATATTGTGTTTGAACCGTTGGCGTTTGCAACAACGATCTTGTACAAACCCGGTACCCAGTTTGAAGTGTTGAGTGTAGTGCTGCCGGCTGCGTTCGGAGCTACAACAGTGTTCATGATATTGCGACCGGTTATGTCGAATACGCTTACGGTTGATGTAGCGAATGTCTCGTTCATCTGTAGGTGCAGTTCATCCATAACAGGGTTAGGGAATGCCGAGATGTTTGTTTGTTCTGTAACTGATGCCACTGATGTTGTTGGTGGGGTGTAGAGAGGGAGAGTCACTACAGTGTTCGTCGATGCGTCAACCGCGCTTGCTCCTGAGAGACCATCAACGGCATTCACTGTCAGATACATTTTAATGTCTCCAACGCCGGTGGCAGGTGCGGTCCATGTGAACGTTTTTTCGAGCGAATCAGCTGCAGTGATCGGCGCTGATTGTTCTACTATTTCAAGTCCTGAGAATGCTGCTGTCACTACACCAGATGGCAGGCCGGAAACAGTGCCTGCCTTGATTTGTGAGCTACCAGTGCCCGAAACAGCGGTGAATTGAAAGCCATATTTCGTATTTGTTGAGCTCTTGCCAACCACGTGTACGGTATAAACTTTACCAGCAGTATATTTTGTAACCGGAACTCCGGCAGAGTCAACACGGATGATAGCTGTAGTTCCTGTAAGTGTGCCATGGCAGCCCGGTCCACCGCATGTGCTCATTGAGCCCTTGGCTCCTGTACGGTTGCCGGCTCCTGATGTTGTGTGTCCGCCGGAATGGCTTGATAACACAGTAGCGAGCGTAACGGCTGAAAGGGAAAAAAGTAGAAATTTCTTCTTCATTTTTTTTTTTTTTTTTTTTTTTTATATCT
>JACSRV010000076.1 GCA_014879545.1 Chitinophagaceae bacterium
AGCAATGGCGAAGCTGCTATTATTGATCCGCTGCGTGAGGTGATGCCATACCTTACAAAGGCGAAGAATGACGGGGCTACCATCAAGTACGTTTTCGAAACACACTTCCATGCCGATTTCGTTTCGGGTCACGTGGACTTGGCGGCAAAAACAGGAGCCAGAATAGTTTATGGCCCCAACGCGCAGCCCGGTTTTGAAGCAATAATTGCTTCAGATGGTCAGGAGTTCAAGGTAGGTAATGCCAAAATCAAGGTGTTGCATACACCAGGCCATACAATGGAGAGTTCCTGCTACCTGCTTACTGAAGAGAATGGAAAGACCACCAGTCTGTTTTCGGGCGATACGCTCTTCATCGGCGACGTAGGTCGTCCGGATCTGGCACAGAAAGCCGCACATATGACGCAAGAGCAACTGGCTGGCACACTGTTCGATAGTTTGCGGAACAAGATCATGCCGCTGGCTGATGATATCATCGTATATCCTGCCCACGGCGCAGGTAGTGCCTGCGGCAAGAACATGAGCAAGGAAACATCTGACACACTGGGCCACCAAAAGGAGACCAACTATGCCCTGCGTGCCGATATGACGAGCGAGGAATTTGTGAAAGAAGTGACCAACGGCCTTATGCCGCCTCCGGCCTACTTTCCGCTCAATGTGGCTATGAACAAAGGCGTGTACGATTCTATAGACACGGTACTGGCCCGTGGCAAACGTCCGCTGTCGCCGGAGGCTTTTGAAGCTGCCGCTAATGAGACAGGCGCGCTGGTGCTCGATACCCGCGACCCGCAGTCGTTTGCTGCAGGCTTCATTCCGGGTTCGGTGAATATCGGTATCAAGGGTGGTTTCGCTCCATGGGTGGGTGCACTCATTCCCGATATCAAACAAGAGATCCTTATAGTGGCTGAACCCGGTGCGGAAGAAGAGGTGATCACAAGGCTGGCTCGTGTAGGATACGATTTCTGTATCGGCTTCCTTGATGGGGGCTTCCCTGCCTGGAAGGCTTCAGGTAAGGACGTTGATATGATAGAGTCTATTTCTGCCGATGAGTTGGCGGCACGTCAGGAGCTCAATGATGATGCGCCGGTGATAGACGTGCGTAAGCGCAGCGAATTCCTCAGCGAGCATATCCGCGGTGCAGAGAACACGCCACTGGATGATGTGAACGCGGCTATGCAGCAACTCAGCAAAGACAAGACTTACTATGTGCATTGTGCGGGTGGCTACAGGTCTATGATCTTTATCTCCATCCTCAAGGCGCGCGGATACAACAAGCTGATGGATGTGAAGGGTGGTTTTGGTGCTATCAAGTCGTCGGGTAAGTTCACGCTTACCGACTATGTGTGCCCTACAACACTTCTGTAAGGCCGGCCGGGATGATCGGATATCAGCAACTGATGAGGACAATAAGTAAGAAATTCCGTGAATGCCGGCATACGCTGTTGTATGCCGCATTCACGTTTTTTTTGATGCCCGGTGCACAGGCGCAGCATTACAATAGCTGGGCGCGGTTCACCACACATGTGCCGCTGACCAAACGCTGGCAGACGGATGCTGAGCTACAGTACCGACGCCAAAGCATAGGTGCCCACCTAAACCCTGTAGAGCAGCCGCTGATGGCCTCTTTCCGCAGCTGGACGTACTTTCATGCGTCTGATAAAGTCCGTATAGGTTTATCTCCGATAGCTGTGTTCAGGTCATGCAACACATTGGTGCATGCAAGTGATGAGCTTGGCAGCGGAAAAAATGAATACCGCGCATCAGTCATGGCAGAGGGCGATCTCCTCCGCACAGGTCACTTCACAGTAAGCACCCGTTATGCTGCTGAGTCGCGCTGGTTCGAGAGTGGAACCCATGCATGGCGGCAACGCCTGCGCCCTGTGCTGCGTTATTCACCCCGGGGCAAAACGTCATGGTCGGCCTATTACGAGGTATTCCTGACTACCGCAACCGGTGGTTTCTCTGCGGTAGATCAGCACCGTGCTTTTGCGGGGGTATTGCTACCCGCAGGTCATTCTGTGAAAATAGAAACAGGATACATGTTTGTGCATCGCAACCTTGGCGGAAACACACGGCTGAATGAGCATGATCTGGTGTTGAACATCAGCTTTGCGGCGCATAGGGTAAAACCTAACTAACGTGTCATTTTGGCGATGATACCTGAATGTACGGGATACTGCGCCGAGAGTGCCTTTCTGTCAGCCAGTTCAAAGTCGGCAAAGTCAAAGCCGGGTGCAACGGTGCAGCCGCAAAGAGTGAAAGAACCTGCCTGTTCCACCCTCGACCCGAACCAACTACCTGCGGGTATCACCACAAACGGCATAGCGCCTTCTTCAATCCCCAGTAAGTGCCTTATCAGCTGCCCATCGGGCGTTATTTCGTAGATACAAAGTGTGCCGCCATCATAGTGGTGCCACAATTCATCTGATGCTATACGGTGGAATGCCGAAAATTCGCCATGCTGCAGCAAAAAGTAAATGCTGGTCATGGCATTGCGGTCGCTGTTGTGCGTCTTTGTTAGTGCAGAGTGGGGTAGTATCAGGTTCGCCCTGTACACCTCGCCATAAGCGCCGCCTTCCACATGCGGTGTCAGTTGCAGCTTATCTATCCAGTATTGTGCGGTCCTTTCCAATTACCTTGTAGTAAATTCCAAATTCCAAATTCCAAATTTCCAATCCCAACTCCCAATTCCAAATTCCCATTTCCCAAATTACCTCTTCCCAATGTGCCTTTCGCTGTGGTAGGACGAGCGTACCAGCGGACCACTCTCCACATAGTCAATGCCCATTTTCAGGCCTTCCTCGCGGTAGAATGCGAATTCATCGGGGTGTACAAAACGCACCACCGGCAGGTGTTTCTGGGTAGGTTGTAGGTATTGGCCCAGCGTCACCACGTCCACACCGTTATCGGCAAGGTCCTGCAGCGACTGCAGTACTTCTTCTTTTTCCTCACCCAGACCCAGCATTATGCCGCTCTTGGTGCGCATGCCGCCATCCTTCAGGCGGCGCAATACCTCCAGGCTACGGTGATACTTGGCCTGTATGCGCACCTTGCGCGTCAGGCGTTCCACCGTTTCCATGTTGTGCGATACCACCTCGGGTGCCGCGTCTATGATGCGTTGCAGATTGTCCCAATCGCCTTTAAAGTCGGGTATCAGGGTTTCCAGCGTAGTGTTGGGGTTCAGTGCCCGCACCGCCTTTATGGTATTGTACCATATAATGGAACCTCCGTCTTTCAGTTCGTCCCTGTCTACCGATGTGATCACGGCATGTTTCACCTTCATCAGGTGGATGGCCTCTGCCACACGCTGCGGCTCGTCCCAATCCACCGGTTCGGGGCGGCCCGTGGCCACCGCACAGAAACCGCACGATCTAGTGCAGATGTTGCCCAGTATCATGAATGTAGCTGTTCCTTCGCCCCAGCACTCGCCCATATTCGGGCAGTTGCCGCTTTCGCATATTGTGTGCAGCTTGTGAGTGTCCACAAGGTTGCGCACATGGCGGTAGCTTTCGCCTATCGGCAGTTTCACTCGCAGCCAGTTAGGCTTCTTCTGGCGTTCTTCTCCTTTACTGATTACCGGCAATTCTTGCATATCGGGTTGCAAATTACGACCATCACCAACGTTTGCCAAATTGTATGGCCATGAAAAAGTCTACAAAAAGTTGTTGGGGGTCTCTGTTAGCCATTATGGTTATGGGTTCGGCATAGTAGTCAACACTCACACCTGTCTCCAGCGACAGCACACTGGTGCGCGCGCCCGGCAGGTCAAAGTGCAGCATAGACTTAAAGTGGCCACCCGGCACCATCTTCATCTCACTCAGACCCGTCCCAAAGCCCGCGGCACCCATTATGGACCGCTGCGACAAGAACAGGTTCTTTGTGTCTTCTGTATATTTTATCGCGTTTGGGTCGCTCCACACATTCAGATAGTAGGGTTTCATCATCCCCAGCGATCCGCTCACCACATTTGCCCAGTGTATCGATACCGATCCGGGGTCGGGTTTGCCCGCCAACATGGCACGGTGACCAAAACCCAGTTTCACGGTATAAAAATTGTTGATCTTTCCGTAGATGTACTTGGTGGTACCACCTGTGGCGTTACCCTCTGATCTCAGCTTTTCCTGCTGCGGACTCCTGATCTCGCCCAGCTCCAGCTGCAGAAAGTTAACCCGGTAAAACATATCAGCCGTCTTGGTGTTGTTGAACTTCACCTTGCCCAGTTCGCCATATACGCCCCAGCCATTCGCATTCAGGCGGATGCCACCGCTCAGTTCGTGCTCTATTGGTTTGGGACCCTTGGGGGCCACCTTTGCAGCTTGCGGCACAGCTTTTTTCACTGTGTCCTTAGCCGTCTGCGCATGGGCATAACCTGCCCATGTACACATTCCTGCCAGCAACCAAAAACTACGCCTAAGGCTTTTCATACCTACATACTAAATTAGTTAGTATGTCTCATTCAAAAAAATAAAACTACTCTTCACTACCTTTATAGTTCACTTTTAACACAAACACAACTATGACAGCACTCGTAACATATACCGGAGATCTCCGCACCACATGCACCCACACCCGCTCGGGCAGCGCCATAGAGACCGATGCGCCGGTAGATAACCACGGCAAGGGCGAGCGTTTTTCGCCTACCGACCTCGTTGCCACCGCGCTGGCGGCATGTATCGTCACCACTATCGGTATTGCCACATCCGTACACGAGCTGGATATCACCGCGGCGGAATGCGAGGTGACCAAGATAATGGTGTCTGACCCACGTCGCATTGGTGAGATCAGGGTGCACATGCGTTTCCCAAAAAGTCAACCGTTTACCGACAAACAGAAGGCCATCATTGAGCGCATAGCCCGCACCTGCCCGGTATTTGAAAGCCTGCACCCCGACCTTGTGAAGACCATGATGTTTGATTGGCCGATCTGATGATCGATTCTCCAAGGAATTTCCTCTTAAACCACCCTCAACCTCTAACCAACATGAATAACACAAACAAGCAGGAAACCCTGCAGCAGATCGGCGCGAGGCTGCAGCAGCTGCGCTACGAAAATGGCCTGAAACTCGAAACCGTTGCGCAGGAGGTAGGCATTGCCCGCACGGTCCTCAGCCGCATTGAAAACGGAAGGTATCCAAGCCTAAAGGTTTCGATTTTATTAACGCTCGCTCAGTTTTACAGAGTGGAGGCAAATACTTTGCTATAACCACTGCGTTAACAAAAGATTCACAATAGGTACAAAATAGTGCCTGAAAAGTGAATATGATACGAATATTCGTTTTTACATTCGTGTTGTATAGCCGGTGCAGGGTATTTATTAGAAAAGTACAGGCAATATATGGCAAACCGAAGCCTACCAAAATTGCCTGTACTGAAAGACTGATATACTTTGCGAAATGGCCGATGGCCAAACGGGAGATCCCCGCCATAGAAACGCGAAGCATACTTCGCCCTTCCTGATCGAAATGCGAAGGTATGCAAAACTACTTATTGCCACAATTTGTATATTGTGTGGGTAGTTGTGTTAGTGTGGTTTGGTTTTCCGCTGCTTTGCTACAAAGGGCAGTGCTTAAATGTGCGGTAGCATAGTTTCTAGGTCTAACCAAAAATCGCCACAATGAAACTTTTTTTTCTTATCGCGACAATTTTATTTTCGTCTCAGATTGCACGAGCTCAAAGTGCAAAACTTTATATTGTTAATCACACTGATTATGAGGTACGAGTCCGCGCCTATGGTGAAGCAACAGCGTCATGTGGGGCGGGATGCAGTTCTTCATTTCTTGTAAATACAATAGTGTTACCAACACCAATTTCACCTGCTTATCCAACCGGTAGTACTACTTGGGGGCCATTTGATCCATGTGATATTTCGACAGGTGTTGGTTGGGGCAGTGTTGCGTGCCCAACGGCTTGGTGTTCATCTCTTCCAACTGATTTTCAGTGGACGTTAGTGACAATTACAATGCCCTCGGCTAGTATTTGGTCGTCCGCAATTTTTCCTTTGAAGGTTTGTCCAATGCAACCATCTTGCTCGCCTGCGACGGGAACAGTTGATGGACCGTATTACGCTGTTCCTCCCCACTATCCATGGTCAATTACAGCTACGTGGACGTCCTCTGGTGGATCTCTTGCAGATGTCACTATCACGATTGACCAAGCTCCTTAGTTTTACTAAATTTTTTTATAATGAATAAATAATATTTCATGAGGTCATTAATTTTAATGTTAAGTTTTTTCGTTGGTTGTTTTGAGGGCTTTTCCCAAAACCTTGTCCCCAACGCCGATTTCGCATTATATTCCACGTGTCCGTATGGGTTAGGTGAACTTGATTCGTGCTTATATTGGCATAGTCCAAGTGTTGCCTCGCCCGATTATTTCAATGTCTGTCACGATACTTTGTCCGGGACAAATCACGATGTTGGGGTCCCAATTAATGTTTTTGGTTCTCAGCCGTCGTTTTCAAATTCATACATCGGGATTGCTACATGGGCCATTAGTCCTCCCAATTATCGAGAGTACGCAGAAGTTGATCTGCCTGCGTTGGAAATTGGTGCGCAATATCGAGTGTTGCTTAGGGTTTCACTGGGTGATAACAGTTCCTATGCTACGGCAGCGCCGTCTGTATTTTTCTACCGGGAGGGAAATGTTTATCAAACAACCAACAAAGAGCTTCCGTTTACGCCACAGATATCATTTACTTCGGACCATATTACAGATAAGGTAAATTGGGTTACAATCAGTGATACATTTACCGCTGATTCAGCGTTTAAGCACATGATAATCGGTAATTTTAATAATGACGTAAATACTACCCGTTCTCCTTTGCCATCAGGCTCTCCAACAACATACTACTATATCGACTCAGTATCTGTTGAAAAGATTGCTGACCCATCCTATGTATCGGGCGGCGATGTTGTTCATTCAGGCTTTGCCCTGTTCCCCAATCCCACGAACGGCACATTTACTGTGCAGCTGCCGCATGGCGGCACTGCCGTCGCCACCATTACCGATGTTGCCGGCCGCACCCTTAGCACCTGTGCCATCACGCACAACCTACCCCTAACCACCACACTGCCTCCCGGCATTTACCTCATACACCTCACCACCGCCACCGGCACCTGGCGCAGCAAACTTTTTATTGACTAACCATGAATCTGCTTCGCCATATATTATCCTTTCTGTTGTTGCTCTTCGCAGTTATCAACACGCATGCACAAACCATCACTACAATAGCGGGTGGAGGCACCAGTACGGCTGATGGTGTGCCTGCTACAAGTTCATATATGTTGCAGCCATATGCTGTGGCACAATCATACGACGGTCGTATTCACTTCAATGATGGCTATTTTTATGGTACAAGGGTAATCGACAACAATAATCTGATGTGGAAATTCTCAGGCACGGGCACTTTGGGATACTCAGGCGATGGTGGTCCGGCAACCGCCGCTGAATTTACGATGGTCAGAAAGTGCGCTGTGGATAAGTGGGGGCGAGTTTACATAGCTGTAGGAAATAGGATCAGGCGCGTAGACACAAATGGTATTATCACTCTTTGGGCAGGTACCGGGGTTTCGGGCTATTCGGGTGATGGTGGACCAGCAACAGCTGCTGAATTTGGTATGCCTATCGGGCTTGCTCTTGACACTATTGGTAATTTATATTTTTCTACAACTTTTTACATAAAGAAGATCACACCGAGTGGTATAATTACACATTACGCCGGTGGCTTAACGCCGGGTTTTAGTGGTGATGGCGGGCCGGCTACGGCTGCACAATTCAACAATATTTTGGAATTATCAACCGATCTGGCAGGAAGTTTATATTTGATCGACGCGGGTAACTTCAGGGTAAGAAAAATTAACAGTGCAGGAATTGTATCTACGGTAGCCGGGAATGGAAGTCTGACTTATACCGGCGATGGTGGGCCTGCCACTGCTGCAGGCTTGGGTACGGCTCCAATGGGCGTTGCATGGTCTAGCGGATACCTATACGTAGCACAACGCAACGAAAACGTCATCCGTCAAATTGACCCATCGGGTATCATAACCACTATTGCCGGAACAGGTGCCAGTGGCTACAGCGGTGACGGAGGACCTGCCACAGCGGCAACATTTAATGGCTCACGCAATCTTTCCAGGCACGGTGGTGGACCTCTTTTGGTATGCGAAGCGGGTAACTCTGTCATTCGCAAAATAGACCTGCCCAACAACCCTGTTTATTTTACACAGGGCAGCAATGTGGCGATCACTGTTTGCGGAGGCGAGCTGCACACTATAGATACGTTGCTGCGTGTGTTTGACGCCGATGATCAGCAGCCGCTTACATGGAGCATAGCGCAGCAGCCCGCTCATGGTGTGCTGGCGGCATGGCACTGGGCAGTATCCTCAATGGGCGTAAAAACACCCATTGGCACCAGCTACGCTCCTCATGCAGGTTACACAGGCACCGATACCTTTAAAGTACGCATCACTGATGGTGGTGCTCCCGATACTATCACTATAGCAGTAACTGTACAGTCATTCCCCATGCCGGCATCCATCACCGGCCCCGATACCATTTGCGTGGGCGACACTGTTCCATTCACCGCAAGTGCCACCGGTGTGTGGTCATCCTCGGCGTCTGCTGCGGGTATCACATCGGGTGGGGTGGTCACCGGCATCAGCGCGGGCACCGCTGTCATATCACATGCGGTCAGCAACGTATGCGGCACTGCATGGGCAGCGCAGCTGCTCACCATACAGGGGCCGCCACAGTGTGCCACCGGTGTGGCATCGTTTACTGAGGCAGGCTTTGCCCTGTTCCCCAATCCCACTAACGGCACATTTACGGTGCAGCTGCCGCAAGGCGGCACCGCC
>JACSRV010000081.1 GCA_014879545.1 Chitinophagaceae bacterium
CATCCATGAGCAGTCTGCCGACATCAACCAGGGCGTGGAAAGAAAGAAAAAAGAAGACCAGGGCGCCGGCGACCAGGGTATGATGTTTGGCTACGCTACCAACGAAACAGCCAACTACATGCCACTCGCACTCGATCTGGCACACAACCTCCTGCTGGAACTTTCTGCTATCCGCCGCGAAGGCAAACAGATGAAGTACCTACGCCCCGATGCTAAGAGCCAGGTGACCCTCGAATACGACGACAACAACAAACCCGTTCGTATCGACACCATCGTTATCAGCACCCAGCACGACGATTTTGCCGAGGAAAAACCAATGCAGGACCGCATCACTAAAGATGTGAAGACCATCCTCATCCCACGCATCCTCAAAAGCTATCCGCAATACAAACACCTCTTCAACGACAAGATCAAGTATCACGTAAACCCAACCGGCAAATTCGTGATAGGTGGTCCGCACGGCGATACAGGTCTCACAGGCCGCAAGATCATCGTAGATACATACGGTGGCAAGGGCGCGCACGGTGGTGGAGCATTCAGCGGTAAAGATCCGAGCAAGGTTGACCGCTCTGCGGCATACGCAACCCGCCACATAGCCAAGAACCTCGTGGCTGCCGGCGTTTGCGACGAAGTACTCGTTCAGGTGTCATACGCTATCGGCGTGGCACAGCCAATGGGTCTGTACGTAAACACATATGGCACTGCCAAAGTGAACATGACCGATGGCGAGATCGCTAAGGTCCTGAGCACAGTGTTCGATATGCGTCCTTACTTCATAGAAGAGCGCCTGAAACTGCGCCAGCCTATGTATAGCGAGTGCGCTGCTTACGGCCACATGGGTCGCGTTCCGGTTACCGTGAACAAAACCTTCAAGAGCGCCGACGGCAAAACCAAGAACATGAAAGTAGAACTCTTCACCTGGGAAAAGCTCGACTACGTAGCCAAAGTAAAGAAAGCTTTCAAACTGAAATAATCAGACAAAAATCGGGGCACTCCCCCACTCAAATACCTACCGAAAGTCGCTCTCAGAGCGGCTTTCGTCGTCTGGTAGCTACTGCTGCTGTGCCAGCCATGCCGCTACCTTGGCATGCCCCGCGGGCGTCCAGTGTTTGTCCAGCGGGTAGTAGTCATCGGCACTAAGCACCGGTGCGAGGTCCAGCAGGCGCAGACCCAGCGTGCCGCACACCTTGCGTAGGAAGGGCAACTGCTGCTCGGCCTTGTTGCCGGCGGTGGGCGGTATGTACACCACCGTCACACGGCTCTGTCGCTCCTTCGCGAACTGTGCCAACTGCTGCGCCACCAGCAGGAACGCCTTATTGCCCTGCACCGCCGTCTTGCCCGAGCGGTAGCCGCTATACACATCGCGCACCGAGAGGTTCTTCACGGCGGCGGCGGCATAGTAGGCCAGCATAGACTTGCGGGCCGCAGTGCCGGTGATCATCCAGCGGTTCACCGTCTCCTGCCATGCACTGAACGAGGCTTCCAACGGCTTGGCGAGGGCTATGCTGCCCCCCTGCTCCACGAAGTAAGGAAACGCATCAAACGAGGTGTTCTCGTTGTCAATGAAGTCGTTGGAGGAGAGGAAGAGGTACACGTCTATACCCGTTACCGGTGAGGCGTGTGCCCACTTCATCAGCATCAGCATCTCTTGTATGTTGCTATAACCCGGCACCGACATATTCAGCACGCGCTTGCCGGTGGCCCGCTCATACTGCTTCTCCACGCCGTCGGGCTCGTCTACGCCCCAGCCAAAGGAGTAAGAGTCGCCCAGGAACCACACCTGTGCGCCCTGCAGCGAGGCATCGTCATCGCGGAAGCCTATGGTGTTAGTGCGTACCCGTGTGCTGAACTCGGCATTAGTGAAGGCCACATCCAGTCCCGGGGTGAGGCGGTAGCCCAGTGCGGGATCGTACACCACATTGCCGGGCTGGTACTGAAACACATTGCGGGTGCGGAAGTAGCGCATGGCCTGCTGCCGGGCAGTGGCGGTGAACTCCATCACCACGGCCACTATTGCCAGCAATCCTACGAATATACCCACCGATATCAGTACCCTTTTCATAACACGAAAGTACGCTACCGGGCGGGGAAAAGAAAGCGTCCCGCACGCAGGGTGCAGGACGCTTGTTGTGTTATTTGATCTGTACCGGCTGATTATGCAACCAGTGTATCCAGCACGGCATTCATGTTGCGCACCGCCTCTGCCGACTTGTTGAACGCGGCCATTTCTTCCTCGTTCAGGTTGAAGTCAATGATCTTCTCCCAGCCGTTGCTGCCTATAACTACAGGCACGCCCAGGCAGATGTCGTTCTGGCCATATTCACCTTCCAGCGAAACGCAACAAGGGAATACTTTCTTCTGGTTGCGCACGATAGACTCAACCAGCTCGGCTCCTGCAGCACCCGGTGCATACCATGCCGATGTGCCCAGCAGCTTAGTGAGCGTAGCACCACCCACCATAGTGTCGGCGGCTACCTGCTTCAGTGTGTCGGCGCTCAGCATGTTCGATACAGGTGTACCGTTCAGCGTAGCCAGCCTTGTCAGCGGGATCATTGTAGTATCACCGTGCCCGCCTAATACTACTGCCTGCAGATCGTTCTGAGAGCAGTTGAGTTCTTTTTGCAGATAGGTCTTGAAGCGGGCGCTATCCAGGATGCCACCCATGCCTATGATGCGGTTCTTTGGAAGACCTGTAGCTTTAAGGGCCAGGTAGGTCATCGTATCCATCGGGTTAGAGATCACCACGATGATGGCGTTCGGAGAGTATTCGAGCGCGTTCTTGCACACAGTCTCAACGATCTTTGCGTTGGTGCCGATGAGCTCTTCACGCGTCATGCCCGGCTTGCGGGGAATACCCGATGTGATCACCACCACGTCGCTGCCGGCAGTAGCCGCATAGTCGTTGGTAACGCCCTTCACGCGTGTGTCGAAACCGCACAGTGAAGATGTCTGGTTGATATCCAGCGCCTTACCTTCCGCGAATCCTTCTTTGATGTCCAGTATCACCAGTTCTTCAGCCAGTTCTCTGCGTGCAATGTTGTCTGCGCAAGTAGCGCCAACTGCACCGGCGCCCACTACCGTAATTTTCATTTACTTGTATTTTTAGAGTTAAATAATCAATTATTTGGTGCGCAAAGATACATCAACCCGCTGACAATGACCTGATTCTTATCACTGTTTGTACCCCTTCTATATCATTTTAGCATATTCTTTTATTTCGCTGCTTTGCCCCCTGCTTTTTGCAGGTTACACCTACAATGCCGACCTTTGCACCTGCCGCACGCCACATCTCTGCGGCACATGTGAAATGAGCACCTACAATGGTAATGACGCGCAGATCAGCACTTTCTGGAACGAACGCTTCGGGCAGGATGCCTATATATATGGCAAGGAGCCCAACGAGTACTTCCGCTCGGTTATAGACAAGCTGCCCCCCGGCCGCCTGTTTGTGCCCGGTGCCGGCGAGGGCCGCGATGCCGTATATGCCGCTACCCTGGGCTGGGAGGTGCACTGCCTGGACCTGAGCGCCGAAGGCCGCCGCAAGGCGTTGCTGCTGGCTGCCGAGCGTGGTGTCACTATACATTACGATGTGCAGTCTATTGCCGAAGCTACCTTCCCCGATGGCCACTTTAATATGATAGCCTCGGTGTTCTTTCACCTGCCCACCGCCATCAGGCACCGTTTTTATGCCGATGCGCACCGCTGGCTGAGCCCCGGCGGCGTGTTCCTGATGGAGGCATTTACCCCGGCACAACTGGCCAACACCAGCGGCGGCCCCAAGGACCCCGATATGCTGGTAGATGCCGCCACCGTTAAGACCGACCTCGCTCAGTTCCACATCTTGCGCATAGCCGAGGAAGAACCTACGCTTGCCGAGGGATCGCACCACAGCGGCAAGGCCAATGTGGTGGACGTGCTGGCGCTGAGGTAGTGCCGAGTTGCCTCCCCCTTCGCTTAAAAAGCTACTGCACGTGACATGAGTGTGAGCGACTTACATGCCGGCAATCACTTGCAAGATGGCGGACACCCGTGCAGAATATCTGTGCCAAACCGGCGTTCAATTGACCAAGAAATACCATAACCTGAATGACTATACTCTTATAAATGTTTTATTTTTATCGCAAATTAAATGAATGAGTCATCACCATCGCACCGAAAAAAACTGCCTGAACTGTGGTGCTGAAGTTCTTGGTAAATTCTGCCAGCAATGCGGACAGGAAAACCTGGAACCCAAAGAAACTGCTATCCACATGGTGCGCCACTTTGCTGAAGATGTCACCCACTTCGACAGCAAGTTTTTCAACTCTGTAAAGTACCTGTTCACACGGCCCGGCTTTTTGGCCACCGAGTATATGAAGGGACGCAGGGTCAGTTACCTCAATCCCGTGCGGATGTATCTGTTCACATCTGCGCTTATATTCATCCTCATTTCTTATCTGTCGGGCGGACCCGAACATATAAGCCCCACAGCGGCCTACACCAGAGACACCATAGAACAGAACAGCAACAGCAGCACCGTATCGTGGTACACTACCGATGTGCCCGGCACCGACGAGCAGGTCTCCGGTCTGGAGTTCCCCCGGATCTATGCAACAAACGGGGTTCATGCCTACGATTCCATTCAGCGATCGTTGCCTGAAACTGAAAAGGACGACTTTTTTGCCGGCTATTTCAACCGTAAACTGGCTGCCACTGCCACTACCTACCACAAGAACCCCAACGAATTCATGCGCAAGCTGAATCAAAGGTTTCTCAACTCGTTCTCAAAGGTGTTCTTCTTTTCGCTCCCTTTGTTTGTGTTGTTTCTCAGCGTGTTATATGTCCGCCGGAAACAATTCTATTTTTCGGTGCATGCGGTGTTTACGTTGCAGTACTACTGCTTTGTTTTCTTCTCCCTGTTGCTCATCACCATTGCGCAGATCTATGCATTTGATGATGGCCCTGCTTCATCTGCCATGATGGTGGTATTGTTTGCGGTGTTTGCGGGCATATACGTTTATTTATATCTGGCCATGTTGCACTTTTATGGGCAGTCGTGGTTCAAAACAGCAGTTAAGTTTATGGTGCTGAGTGCTGCCATATCCGGTGCGCTTATCATGATCACCGGCATAATATTTTTTAATCTTATGGTGTCGCTGGCAGAAGCTTAGTTACCATTGTTCAAAATTATCTTTCATTAGGTTTTACCAACCCGGGGTTACTTACGGCCGGATGCGTGTTTCATTATCGCCCGGCAGAACTCCCCCCACTCTGTTTCTCCCAGCTGCGCAATTTTTTCTTTGTGCGCAGTTCCTGGGTGTTTTCATTGATTATCAATGGGTATGTGGGAAGTTTTGCTTCTCACCTGCCTAGTCGGCAGGCAGGCTGCTTCCCAAAACTGCGCAAAACCTGCGCACCTTTGCGCATCCTGTGCGCACCCGATAGGTAAATAAAATCACCATACATGCCGGTTTGCCTCATTTTCTGCAACTTCAATACAAGTTACAACGGGGATCACAACCCTGCAAAAAGAAAATCTATGATAGTGCGATTTCTGTAGTGCCATAGAAGAATGTGGACAACACGAGCAACCCCGAAGGGGTGGCATTATTATAGAATAACATCCCCCACGCCACACAAACCCCGAAGGGGTGACATTATTGCATGCCGAAAGGACAAAGCAAAAAATTGTTTCTCGCCAACAAGCCTACTATTGACATCGGGGGCTTCTGAGAGCAGCGCCCCTATACTAAAACGCAATTTCGTTATCATCGTTGCCTGCTTTGTTAATTCTACTGTTCATTGCTGCCCTTCTTATCATACAGTTCATACAACTCATGTAGTTTGGCATGTAGCAACTTTTTGTCCGGCAACGCTGTAGTGTACTGGCTGACCAGCGTAGGTGATAGGTGCCTGCTAAGGGCATATTCCACTACCTCCTGATCTTTATCCCGGCATAACAACACCCCAATGCTGGGGTTCTCATTCGGCTTTTTCACATCCCGGTCAAGGGCCTCCAGATAAAAATTGAGTTTACCCAAATGTTCCGGCTTGAACGTAAGTGATTTCAACTCAAAGGCAACCAAGCTTTGCAAGCCCCTATGATAAAAAAGCAGGTCAATGAAGAAATCGGTATTGCCAACCTGAACACGATACTCTTCGCCTACAAACAGGAAATCCTTTCCCAGTTCCAGTATAAACTGCTTCATATTGGCTATCAGTGCCTTTTGCAGGTCACCTTCGGGATGTTCTTCAGGCAAACCCAGAAACTCCAAGACGTAAGTGTCCTTAAATATCTGATTTACATCGTGTTGTAAAACTCTCAACGGTGTTGAGAGATTTGAGTCGCTAAGCATAAAACGTTCATAAACAGAGGCATTGATCTGACGGTCAAGTTCCTGAAAGAGTACTTTTCCTTTGTTGTAAGGAGTATATAAAACTCTCTTTCTTCGTGAGTTTTACACCGTGAAAATATCGCCAGATTGTGCGACCAATTCAATTCTCTCAGCAGTGGTGCTAAGCCACTAACCAAATTCAAACGCTATTTCTTTATGCGCAAATGTTCCGCCATATCTGCCCGTTGTAGCCTTGATGCCTATGGCATTGGTTTTTTCTATCCACTTTTTCACCGATAATGTAAAACGGTTCAGACCCGCTTCATTTTTAATTCCCCCGAATTCGGTGGAATTAAAATCGGGATTGTACATCTGTTCCCAAATAGCGAGGACTCTTGACTATTTTTATTTTTTCGCATTCTTGCACAACACAATTCAAGGAAACACCACGCATTTTCAAAATCCGCATCACACGGACAACCCCGAAGGGGTGACATGACTATAGAATAACATCCCCCACAACACCTAAACCCCGAAGGGGTGACATTATCCTCTACCCGCTGTCCCTACATTATTTTATGGCAAGATCAATTTTAGCCTGCATAAGCACATCATTGAATCTTGTAATACTATTTGCATACTCTGGCAGTTCGTTATTCAGCCATCCAAGAACGACAATGATCTTATCGTGAATTTCTTCTACTTTATCCAGCCTCCAAGAAACCGGCTCGTTGTGGTATACACGATTCCTGAAGTCTCTTATCTTATTCAATGGCCCCGAAACCATGTGTCTCTTTCTGTCCTGCTTCGGCATGTAAGGAAATGCACGTCGCAGACTTTTCCATAACACCATCTCATACTCCACATTCAAAATTCTAACCCAGAAACCCAAGGTCAACTCGCCAATTACTTTCGAACTGTTGATCGTCTCTCCTCGTTTTGTAATGTGTCTCATTGCGGTCTTTATATCACCGGCCAGGTCCTTTAGAGCCGTATCCGCTTCAATCTGCAGATACCAGTCAGTTGTCCCAAAGTGCTTGATCAACTCCCTATTAAGACTATTTCGCAAAGCGACTTCAAATATCGACAGTAGCGGATAGGACGCTTCTGAAATCAGGATGTTAATTCGGTAGTGCAATAATGCCTTTTCGTCGTCAGGGTGATGCAAATCAAGATATTTCTGCATTCTGTCAGAAGAAAATACCTTTCGGAACGTGTATGTGTCCATTTTTTTGTAATTTTGTGGTGTTGCAGTCCCGGTACTTCCTCTCCCAGATATAGATGCTGGTGATGAAGCCGGGTTTTTTTATGTTCTTAATCTCTCCTACAGTATCGGGTTTTTCATAGATGTTTTTCCGTTCGATGGCTTCCCTGTCTTGTGGCAGTATTTCTCCTTATAGTCGGGGTTCTTGTATGCAGCCCAGCTCTGATATGCCTCCGCGCTGTAAGGGCGTTTGGGGTTGAATGGGATTTCTTTACCGGTGCGGATACAATACCCTTTCTCTGCCACGGCTACCGATGCCCTAACAGGCATATCGTCATCCGCATCAACCTTATCAGGAAAATCCCCCAGCCTATCCGTCACATTCTTTTTGCGAGCACCCGGAGTAAAAAACGATTCAGTATTGTCGTACAACACCCGGGCCCCGATCTCTTTATTGGTAAAAAAACCTGACTTCACAACCGGCCGCTTGATGAACACCACCTCTCCGTTATCGGCAATCTTTTGTGCTTCTTCCCATGCGAGTATATCGGCCGATGCTGAAAAAATGCCATCCAGTAACTTACTTTCAAGCAGCACCCCAAACTCGATATTGTTTTGAAAAGAATGGTCATACAGATTGATGGACGTGACCACTCCCATTAGTTCATTCCCATAATACTTGGCATGCAGGTTTGACTCGTGAATGATGCTGACATTGTTGAAGCCCGTAAAAAACTCAAAATCGGCCTTGCTCATACTCCGTGCTGTGTTCCCGTCATTCTTACCAAATACTATACAGATATGCAAATCATAACGCTCCTTGTGCTTTTCAAAGAGTGTCTTAAAATGCGCGTCCAGCTTTACGTAGGGCGACACGATTATCAGCTGCTCCTCAGCATCCCATATAACGCTGTCTATTACAGCTATCAGTTCTTTTCCGGTGATGAATTTTGCCATGGTTGGTAGGTTGTTTCAGTTGAAGTGTCGCTACTATTTATAATTTTCATACGCCGCTTGCAGCAGTTTCAGGAACACTTCGCGGTTTGCAGCCAGTTCCTTTTTCGCAACCCTTATACGGTAGTTACTCCACTTCACATCATACCCCATATCATCAAGTCCCGCATCGTCTATCAACTTCTGCACCTCTTCTGATTGCGGCAATTTCAGCTCAATGTTCAGGTCTTTCCTTCTGGGTCTGAAAATGGCAAAATTGTTGGGGTGGCCATCCTTCGCCAGCCCTATGTAGAACTTATTGTACTTCAATTCAAAACCTGTGGTAAAATCCTTTATGATACTTAGCATATCATCGGCCATTTTCACCGTGTCCTGACTACCCCGTTTCACCCAATATTCCCTGTCAGTAACCTCTCTTACCTCTTCGTCATCATCTACCAGCCCCAGGGGCAATTCGTTGAGTACAGTGGTAAAAATCAATGCAATGTCCTCGCCAAACTTCAACGCATTCATCTGAATGGCGATGATGGGCACCGATCCGTTAAACAAACTGATCACGTTCAGAAAACGGCTTGTTATGTCTTCGGCAATTATCACTGCGCAATGGTCATATTGCGGGTATCGCTTTCGTTCTATATCCCAATACTCTATCGTTCTTATGATGTGGGCTTCATCCGTCTTGCCCAGCTGAATCTCTACCTCGTAGCGCCTTTTCGACTCCACATCTTGCAGCAACAGGTCCAGCCGACCGGCGCGCGGCTGCATACGCTCTTTGTCTTTCAATATCAGGTCGCCCAGCCCCAGCATAGACGGGTCATTGGCAATCTGCTCCTGTATCCAACTCTCTTTTATTGCCGGGTAACTTGCCAGGTTTATTTTTTCAGGTCGGTATAGTTTTGGCATGGTTGTTAGTTTTATTGTTTTTTCTTCTTCCCCTTCTTCTCTTCTACAAACAGCCCGGCGGTGTATTTGTCGTAGAGTTCGAAGAGGTATTCTATGCGCTTGGTCTCTGAGGCAAATGGCTGCGGGCGGTAGCAGAGGTCCACGGCCTTGTCCAGTGCCTGGTGTGCTTTTACCAGCACGGGCGGCATGGTATTGGGGTCGTAGAGGTCGGCAAGGCTGCTATCGGGGAACTGTGCCCTTGCATCAAGCACCGCCTGCGCTGCTTCTTCCACTGATTTGACGTTTTTCTCACTAGGGTTTTCAGGCCATGGAAAGTTGTTGTATACAATTGTGTTTGAGTAGCTGTAATCACTTTTCATTCGACCACAGGTATACCTCATCCAGGTCATGTGCATCATAGATGTGAGAATGCCAAAGTGGAAAAACCCTGCATCTGGCATATAAAAGAGTTTATCTCCGCATATTATCTCACGGCTGCAAAATCCAATTGGAATATAAACACGGTTTTCTGACGACACTTTCGGAATCGCCAAATAGTCACTCTCTGGTTGTCGGTCCTCGCCAAACAAATAAGGATATGCAGCCATTTTAAGTGTTTGGGGACGCTTGCTTGATTCTCGAAACACTTTTATTTTCGTGACCCTCTCGTAAAGAATAGGTGAAGTCTTTAATTCACTTGGTGGAATATCCTTTAACCAAAAACAATAACGGGGAATATTATTAAGAAACTCTTTTCCCATTAAAAATGGACGAATGTACTTCTCAAGATTTGGATAGACAGAAAGCACCTCTTGTTTTTCAGTCTCTGATAAGAAAAGATTGCCATCATCAATAGCGTCGCTCCCTCTCGAAATAGAAGGAACGGCACATATTGGGTTGGTGCGCTTTTGAATAAACACATCTTTTGCCTCTACCAAGTATGGATTAATGTTCTTTACAGACACTTCATGTGGCTCACCCTTAATATCCACATACTCATAAATTCTCTTGTTACCTATGTCGAAATTTGAAAATCCGATTATCACAACGTGAACACCCGCATTTCCGCGAGCCTCATTTGTCCACTTAAAAGTCTGATGAGCAAAATAGATTCTACAAGAGTGCTTTTCAATTAGCTCACGCCACAAAATTCCAACTTGTTCACCCTGAGTTATTGAGTTTGTGCTAACGAATGCTGCTTTACAACCATTGTTAATGGCACCATGCGCATTCATGTATTTGCATGCAAGTAAGTACCACGCGGACACATAATCAAGAACACCGGCACCATCCACACCATTAAAAACAGTTGCCATATCTGTTTTCTGCTCAACATTCTGCCATGCATATCCCAAAAATGGCGGATTCCCCATTATGTAGTCATATCGCATTTCATCATTGGGCAAAAGGCTCTGCCAGTCTATGCGCAGTGCATTGCCATGCACTATGGTTGCACTTTTGCGCAGCGGCAGGCGCACAAAATATTCGCCAAATGCCTCACTCACCAGTTGGTTCATCTGGTGGTCTATGAGCCACATGGCCACATGGCCACCTGTGCTATCTGCGCCGGGAACTCTTCGTACTCTATGCCGTAAAACTGATCTACGTTTATGTTGATGTACAGGCCAATGTCGGTAGCTATCTGGCTCTTAAATTTTTCTTTCAGCAGCGCCAGTTCCAGCAGGCGCAGCTCGCGGTAGGCTATAATCAGGAAGTTGCCGCAGCCGCAGGCGGGGTCCAGAAACCGCAGCCCTGCAAGCTTGTGGTGAAAACGGTCCAGCGCGCGCTTGTCGGTCCTTATCTTTTCAAACTCGGCCCACAGTTCATCCAGAAAAAGGGGCTTTATGAGTTTCAGTATATTCTTCTCGCTGGTATAGTGTGCACCCAGATTGCGGCGGGCTTTTTCGTCCATCACACTCTGGAACAACGACCCGAAAATGGCGGGCGATATTTTGCTCCAGTCCAGGTAGCAGCAGTCCAGCAATGCCTGCCGCATCTTGGTATCGAATGCGGCATGTGGCAGGCGCTCTTCAAACAGTCGACCATTCACATATGGGAAGGCAGCCAGTTGCTCATCGAGGTTGCGCAGGCGTTTATCGGGTGGTGTGTTCAGCACCCCGAAGAGCTGATCGAGATACATGGCAAGGTCGCTGCCGTCTTCGGCGGTGCGCAGTTCTATCAGTTCTTCAAAAATGCCCCTTTCAAAAATATTGGTATCATCGCCAAACAGGCAAAACAGCAGGCGCACAAGGTACACTTCCAGTTCGTGCCCGGTATAGCCCACGGCTTTCAGCTGGTCGTGCAGGCGGCCCATCAGTTCGGCAGCCTCTATATTCACCGGGTCCTGATCCTTGTAGGTGCGTTTCTGGTAGCCTGATATGAAGCCGAACAAATGAATGTTATCGGTAAGGCGGTCAATGGTAAATTCGTGGTCTATGCTTTCTTCAAGGTCGTAGAGCCTGAAGCGGTGAAAGTCGCACACCAGTATGTACCGGGGCAGTTCTTTTTCTTTCAGTCCCGGAAAATAGTCTTTGGCCTGCTTGTAGGCACGGTCCAGGTCTTTACCCCTGCTTTTGTGCTCTATGAGCAACACCCCTTTCCACAACAGGTCTATGAAGCCGTCTTTGTTGCCCAGCTTGCTCACCTTGGTCTCAAAGGTGGCCACCCGTTTGCGCGATATGCCGAATACGTTGAAGAACCCGTCCCAAAACGATTTGGCTTCGGCGTCTTCGCTTACTTCATCTTTCCATTCGCGGCTAAAGGCAAGGGCACGGTCTCTTATTTCGTTGAGGCTTAATGGCATGGGTGGTTTGTGTGGTTGTGCGCTTTTAAAAGTAGTAAAAATATGGAACGGTGGTTGAAAAAATGATGTCATTTATAGTGCAGAGATCATGTCACCCCTTCGGGGTTCGGTTGGGGTGGTGGCTTTCTTTCTTTAATCATGTTACCCCTTCGGGGTTCGGGTGGTGCGGTGGTTTTCTTTCTATAATCATGTCACCCCTTCGGGGTTCGGGTGGTGTGGTGGTTTTCTTTCTATCATCATGTCACCCCTTCGGGGTTGTGTATATCATATCACCCCTTCGGGGTTGTTTGGGGTGGGTTGTTTTTGGGCCATCGCTCAGGTGAGCCACACCGTCGGAGGTGTGGCACGCCGGCCGGGCTTCTTCTTATTTATCGTTGCCCTTTCTATAATAATGTCACCCCTTCGGGGTTGTGTATATTATTTCACCCCTTCGGGGTTGTTGGTTTGTTGTTGTTTCCCTGCCCATCTTTTTTCTATGATACTACCAAAAACGCACTATCACAGATATTTCTTTTGAAGGTTTTGTGGTGCGGTTGTACCTTGAATGGTGGTTGGAGGAAATGGGGGGGGGTGTGGCGTATATGATGAATTTATTTTACTTCGTCCCCTGTCCCGAAAGCATTCGGGATGCGCAGTAGTGCGCAGTTTTTGCGCAGTTTTGGGAAGCGGTGAGAAGTAGAACTTCCCACATTTGCATTGATAATCAATGAGATAAATAAAAAACTGCGCAGAAGAAAAAATGCGCGGTACAAGAGATAAGGGTGGGAGTTCTATTTGGATGTGGTGCCAAATCTCAGGAGATTTACTTCGGGGCATGATGTCTTTTCAGTTGCCTCAGTGAGAAAGTTCTCCCGTCGTCGAAATGACGGGTACTATCGGGCGGTCGGATTTGGTCGGGAGTTTTACTTCGGGGCATGATGTCTTTTTACTTGCCTCAGTTAGAAAGTTCTCCTGTAGTCGGAATGACGGGTACTATTGGGCGCTTCTCTCCCAAGTCCTAATTCCTAATACCTAATTCCTAATACCCAACTCCCAACGCCCCTACTCAAACATCATTTCCTCAGACTTGCGTTTGAACATGGGGATGTACCAGGCGCCGCGGAGGCCGTAGAGGATATCGAGGCGTTTGGCGTGGTCGGGGCGCATAACATCGAAGAGGTAGTCGCGGCGGCCCTGGGTGAAGCCGGCAAGGAAGTCGGCCCCGAGGGTGAAGTTGATGAGTTTGTTGCGCGAGAAGAAGGCATAACCCAGGTATTGCTCTACGAAGGCACCATTGGTGAGGCGGTCGTACCCTTTGATGTAATCGCCGCGCAGGGAGGTAACAGACTTGTCTTTGTCGTAGATGTTGATGCGGTGCTGCATGAAGCCGGCGGTGGTGAGCACCATGATGCCATTGTCGGGGTAGGCCTTTTTGAGGGCGAAGATGTGGCCCACGGAGAGGCCGGTGGCATAACCGCGTTCGTAAACGGGCACGCCTATGCGCTGTCCGTCCATATTGATGAACTCGAAGAGGTTGCGGCTATAGGTTTCGTAGCGGTCGCGGATGTTGATCATGAGGGAGTCTTCATAGACGTTGCGCCCCACAATGAAGTCGAACTTGGCACCAAAGAGCCAGTTGGTTTTTGTTTTGTACATGAGTGCAGGCCCCAGGCGGAAGGAGGTATTGAAACGGCGGGCCATATCGGCACCGGGCTGGTCTATGCCGGCATATCCGCCGAGGATGAAGCCGTGGCGCGCGCCGCGTCCTTCTGAGGGTCCGAAAAGACCTTCCTGTGCATGGGCGGCGCCGTGCAGCAGCAAGAAGACGAGGAGGGCTTTGCGTATCATATGCCAGAGGGATGTTGTTGTGTGGTGTGAAATTAGGGGAATTTGAGAAAAAGGAGATAAAGGGATTTGTGAAAAATTAGTGTGAGTTTGAGCGCGCCCGCCTTCGCTGAAAAAGCTACGGCGGGTGAAAGGTGAAAGGTGAGAGCGGGAAAGAGAGCGGAGAGCGGTGTGAGAAGTGTGAGTGCGCCCGCCTTCGCTGAAAAAGCTTCGGCGGGTGAGAGGTGAGAGCGGAGAAAGAGAGCGGAGAGCGGTGTGAGAAGTGTGAGTGTGGGAGTGAGTGTGAGGAAGATGAGAGCGCCCGCCTTCGCTGAAAAAGCTACGGCGGGTGAAAGGTGAAAGGTGAGAGCGGGTTTAACAAGCTGAACTTAAAAATTTTGATTAGCTTGCCACCTCTTATGCAATTGATGTATTGGCTCATTGCGATAGCTGTGGCGGCAGGTGCCGCATGGTGGGTATGGCGGGCCGACAGGCGCCGGGCAGTACCCTACCCGTGGCTTACAGCGGGTCTGCGTGGGTTGGTGGTGCTGGCGGCGTTGCTGCTGGTGCTGATACCCGATATAATTATTGAACGTCATGTGACGGAACAACCGGTGATAGTGCTGCTGCAGGATAATTCATCGTCGGCAGGGGTGGCGCTGGGTGCCGATACGGCCGCTTATCGCCGCAATATGAACGCGCTCACCGAACGACTCTCGAAAGACTACCGCGTGGTGCAGTGGGGCTTCGGCGATGGGGTGCAACCCGATACGCTGTTTCGCTACGACCGCCCGGCCACCGATATATCGGCAGCTATGACACGGGCCGAGGAGCTGTATGGTATGCAGAATCTGGGCGGGGTGATACTGGCCACTGATGGCAGGTTCAACCAGGGTGTGCACCCGGCATACCGGTCGGAAGGTGGCAGGTATGCGCTGTACACGGTGGGACTGGGCGACAGCACGCGCGAAAAGGATCTGCGCATTGCCCGCACCTACGCCAACCGCACGGCTATGCTGAACAGCACTTTCGAGGTGCGCGCCGACATTGTGGCCGAGCTGTGCCGCGGCTACGACAACAGCGCGGTGCTGAAGGAGGGCGACGAGGTGCTGGCCTCGGTGCCGGTATCCATCAGCAACGACCGCTTCGACCGCAGTGTGGCATTTGTGGTAAAGGGCACCAAGACAGGGCTGCACCACTACACCATTTCGCTGGCTGATGCCGGCGGCGAGAAGAACCTGGCCAACAACCGCCGCGATGTGTTTGTGGAGGTAGTGGACGAAAAGAAGAAGATATTGATTGCTGCCGCAGCCCCCCACCCCGATGTGAACGCGCTGAAGGAGGCACTGGGCGATCTGCAGAGTTATGAGGTGACAGTATGCACGGGCGAGACGTTCCCGGCATCGGTGGAGGGATATGACGCGCTGATACTGCACGGGCTGCCGTCGGCACGGTTCAGGATAGCGCCCAACCTGGAAGCGGCAAAGAAGCCCATGTGGTTTGTGCTGACGTCGCAAACGGATGTACTGGCCATGAACGGATTGAAGGGGCTGACGCACACAGGCGTGGCAGCAGCACAGGGCCACGAGATGGCGGCCACGTTCCACCAGCAGTTCAACGCCTTTACTGTGCCGCAGCGCACGCAGGTGGTTGCCGACAAGATGCCGCCGCTGACGAGCTACACCGGCAACATCATAGCGGCGCCGGGCAGCAATGTGTTCTTCACGCAGCGCACAGCGGCAGGGGTAATGCCGGCCTGGTGCATGCAGCAGGGCACAGTGCCCACAGCAGTGCTGGCGGGCGAAGGGATATGGAGGTGGCGCTTGTATGAGTATCGCCACTTTGATGAGCACAATGTGATAGATGAGTGCATCAGGCAAACGGTGGCGTTCCTGTGTGCCAATACGGGCAAGCAGCCGCTATCGGTATCTATGCCGCGTCACATATGGAGTGATCAGGAGCCTATATCGCTGAACGCCATTTTGCTGAACGCCAACAACGAACAGGTGAACACTGCCGATGTGCAGCTCACCATCACCGACAGTGCAGGCCGCAAGCAGGAGTATTCGTTCGAGCGGTCGGGCACGGGGTATAACATCAATATAGGTATAAGGGCTGGTGGCCGTTACACGTACAGTGCACGCACCACCTTCAACAATAAAGAACTGAAGGCGTCGGGGGCATTTGTGGTGGAGGGCATTCCGCTGGAAGCCATGGAGACCGGCGCCGACTATGCGATGCTGTACAATCTGGCGCGCAGCCACGGTGGTGCATTTGTACCATCGGCAGGCGTGGCAGCCCTCTACGACAGCATAAAGGCCAATAAGGCCATCACCCCGGCGATACGCACCAATACCGAAACGGTGCCGCTGGTGGAGCGCAAATGGTATTTCGTCATCATACTGCTGGTAGCGGTGGCCGAGTGGCTGCTGCGCAAGTACTGGCTGGCACAGTGACGGTGAGTGACGGGTTATGTGGTGGTTATTTGCTTACTTTTACATAGCAAACGACCGTAAACCCGTCTTCAGAACCTCTTAAATAAGACACATGTCTACGTACAGCGATATAAAACGCGTCACTACCAATACGCTGCAGTCATTGAAGCAGCGGGGCGAAAAGATCAGTATGCTCACCGCCTACGACTACTCTATGGCGCGCATCTTTGACGATGCGGGTATAGATGTGATATTGGTGGGCGACTCGGCCTCCAATGTTATGGCCGGCCACGAAACGACACTGCCCATCACGCTGGATCAGATGATCTACCATGCGCAGAGTGTGGTGCGTGCCTGCCTCAGGTGCCTGGTGATAGTGGATCTGCCGTTCGGCTCCTACCAGGGCAACAGCAAGGAGGCGCTCAACTCGTCTATCCGCATCATGAAGGAAGCGGGCGCGCATGGCATTAAGCTGGAGGGCGGCGAGGAGGTGTGCGAATCGATAAAACGTATAGTAGGCGCGGGTGTACCTGTTATGGGGCATCTGGGACTTACGCCGCAGTCTATCTACAAGTTTGGTACGTACACCGTGCGCGCCAAAGAAGAGGAAGAAGCCGAAATGCTGCTGAGGAATGCCGAGGCCCTGCAAGAGGCGGGCTGTTTCTCGCTGGTGCTGGAGAAGATACCCGCAGCACTGGGCACCGAAGTGGCCAAACGCCTGAAGATACCGGTGATAGGCATTGGTGCCGGTGGTGGTGTGGATGGCCAGGTGCTGGTTATGCATGATATGCTGGGCATCACCAAGAACTTCTCGCCGAGGTTCCTGCGCCGCTACCTGAACCTGTATGAGGATATATCGAACGCGACGGCGCAGTACATAAAGGATGTAAAAAGCCGCGACTTCCCCAACGAGAAGGAGCAATACTGATAAAAGAAGAGGGCCGCCACTTGGCAGCCCTCAATATGTTATCGTAAGGAAGAGCAATTAGCTTTTCTTCTTTTTTTCCATTTTCATGTCATCTTCGGTCACTTCGTCTTTGGCTACCCCTTTGATGTAAAGTGTATAGCGCTTCTCACCCTTTGGTGTCTTGGCGTTCGACTGGATGTACACTTCTTTATGGAAGGTACCGTGCTGTTCTTCCGTCTTCAGATCGAGGTGGATGAAACCCTCCTGACCGGGCAGAACGGGATTCTTGCTCCAGTCTACGTTGGTGCAACCGCAAGACGGTGTCACGTTCATCACAATGATGGGTTCTGTACCCACATTCTTGAACTTGAACGTATGACCGGCTGCCGGTCCGCGCTTCACCACACCAAAGTCGTGTGTTTCGCCATCAAGGAATTTGAACAATGGCTGAGCAACCGCAGTTTGTGTTGCCGCTACCGATGCCATACAAGACAATGCTATCAGTAATTTCTTCATCGTTGTTTCGTTTTTATGGTCAGACCTTGCCTATTTCTAAAATAGTTGGCAAGTGCCAACTATTTTAGAAACTATTTATGAGGGGATCACCCTGATTACTTTTTAGTATCAGCAGGAACAGCTTCAACCGGCTTTGGTTTCACTGTACCCCTGATGTGCAACACCATCGGGCTCTGCTGAGCGTTTGAGTTGATGGTCACATCTTTGTTGATAGGACCGGGACGACCGGCAGAAGTGTATGCTACGTGGATAACACCTTTCTTGCCAGGCAGAATAGGCTCTTGTGGCCATTTAGGCACAGTGCATCCGCATGAACCATGCGCTTCCTGAATGATGATCGGCTCTTTACCTACGTTCTTGAATTCGAAATCGTACTCAGCCAGCGGACCTTCAGGCACCTCACCGAAGTCGTGCGTTTCTTCAACGAACTTGAACTTACCTGCATTTGGATTCACCTTTGGTGCAGCAGGAGGTGGAGGAGCAGGCGTTACTGATTGAGGAGCCGGAGTTGGAACCGGAGCACCCGGCTTAAGATCCTGAGCTGTAGCAACTGCCGCTGTGAACGACATGCATACGAAGGCGATGAATGCTTTTTTCATGAAACTTATTAATTGATTGTTGGTTAATTATTGATTGTGAGTGGTAAATGCTTAGTTGGTCCTCATCATAGAGGTATTCTCAGGCACCGAGCTGGTTGGCGCTTTTTCTACTGTGCCCTTGATGGTGAGCACCTTGGTGCCTGCATTAGAGACAACAGTAATAGATTTAGAGAATGCGTTCGGACGACCTTTGGTGTGGTAAGACACATCGATCTTTCCGGTAGCACCCGGAGGAACAGGCTCGTTAGAAAATGAAGGCACTGTACACCCGCAGGAAGGTTGTGCTTTTTGGATAATAATAGGCTCGTTACCGTTATTCTTGAACGTGAACACAAAAGACGCGTCCGGGCCTTCCATGATAGTTCCGAAATCGTGGACCACATCGGTAAATGCCAGATCTTCAGGCTTTAATGTGGTAGTTGGCGTTGGCGCAATTGCACCCGTAGTGGACGGGGTAACATTTGCGGCAGATTCGATCACCAGGGGTGCTTCGTTGCCTTTATCGCGGTTTTTCTTCTTTTTTCCCTGAGCCATCACTACTCCGCCTGATAACAGGATGATGCTGAACATCAAAAACACCTTTCTCATCTAAATATGTTTGGTTTTGTTTACAAGTGAAAACAAATTTAGTACCAAAATTCATAAAAACAGATTTTTTTCTTGTTAAAACAATACAAAAGGAATAGGGTGTAATTTTACGGCGGATGCACAAATTCCTGATCATTCAGACCGCTTTTACCGGCGATGTGGTACTTGCCACGGCAATAGCCGAGCGACTGCATGACTGCTTTCCGGACGCGCGGATAGACTTTCTGGTGCGCAAGGGTAATGAGGGGCTGCTGGCAGGTCACCCCTACATTTCAACCGTTCTGGTGTGGGACAAAAAGACCAACAAGACCCGGAACCTGCTGCAACTTGCCGGACGGATCAGGCGGGAGCGTTATACCCATGTCGTCAATCCTCACAGGTTTGGGTCATCGGGTTTGCTCACTATGCTATCGGGCGCACCCAACAGGGCAGGATTCACTAAGAATCCTTTCTCTTTCTGTTATACCAGAAAAATAGAGCATGTCATTTCGGCAGTTGGGACAGAAAAACCGACACATGAGATCGAACGCAATCAGCTATTAATAGCTGACATTGCCGGTACTGAGGTGGCAATGCCAGCACTCTATCCTTCGGCTGCCGACTATGCCCATGTGGAGCGCCACAAGATAAGGCCGTATGTGTGCGTGGCACCGTCGTCGGTGTGGTACACCAAGCAGTTCCCGGCCGGAAAGTGGTCGAAAATGATAGACGAGCTGCCAAAGGATGTTACTATCTATATCATAGGCGCGCCGTCAGATAAAACAACGGCGAGGGAAGTAATTGGCAACAGTCATCATCCACGCGTTTATGACCTGTGCGGTGAGTTGAATTTCCTGCAATCAGTTGCATTGATGAAGGACGCGGTAATGAACTACACCAATGACTCGGCACCACTGCATTTTGCGTCTGCCATAAACGCACCGGTGACGGCGGTGTTCTGCTCCACAGTGCCATCATTCGGGTTCGGGCCGGTGCGCGATAATGGCTGTATTGTGCAGACTAAGGAAGACCTGAGCTGCCGCCCCTGCGGGTTACACGGACACAAAACATGCCCGCAAGGCCATTTTAAGTGCGCCTACGAGATCACGAATGAACAATTGCTATGGTGGACTTCGAAAACGACATAAAAAACTGCGTTAGTGTAGTGCAAAACGGAGGCACCGTACTATACCCTACCGACACGGTGTGGGGCCTGGGCTGCGATGCGCTGAACGAGGCGGCAGTTGACAAGATATTTGAGCTGAAACAACGGCCGAAGGAAAAAAGCCTTATCGTGCTGCTGGCAGAGGCAAAGGACATATTGCAGTATGTCGCTGCCCCCCACCCCGATATAATAGCCATAGTAGAAGAGTTTGACAGACCTACAACTATCATATACGAAAACGCTCTCGGCTTTCCGCCAAATGTGGTAAATGCCGACGGGAGCATAGCGATAAGAGTTACGAACGACCCGTTCTGCAAAGCACTCATCAAACGCCTGAAGGTGCCGCTGGTGTCTACATCGGCCAATATAAGCGGAAAACCTACTGCACCTACATACAACCTGATAAACGATTCGGTGAAGGCGGGTGTGGACTATGTGGTGCACTACCGGCGCGATGATGAAGCCCCCAGACAACCATCGCGACTGGTGAAAATTGATGACATGGGCGAAATGGAGATATTGAGGGGATAGTTGTTAGCTTTGCCGCACCATATGGATATTGTTTGCTCTGAAGATGAACTGAAGCTGTTTCGGACTATTGGTGCGGCAGCCGCCACGCTAAAGGTGGATTGCTACCTGATAGGTGGATTTGTGCGCGACAAACTGCTGGGCCGTCCTACCAAGGACGTGGACATAGTTTGTACAGGAGATGGCATAGAGTTGGCGCATGCGGTAGCCAACACATTTCCGCACAAACCGCATGTGAGTTTTTTTAAGACGTTCGGCACCGCACAGTTCAGGTTACACGGGCTTGATGTGGAATTTGTGGGAGCACGCAAAGAATCTTATACCCACAATTCACGCAAGCCTCAGGTAGAGGCCGGCACCATCGAAGACGATCAACACCGCCGTGACTTTACCATCAATGCACTGGCCATTAGTCTGAACGAAGGTGATTATGGCAAGCTGGTGGATCCGTTTGGCGGTGTGGCCGATCTGGAAAGCAAGATCATTAAGACGCCGCTCGACCCCGACACAACTTTTTCGGACGATCCGCTAAGGATGATGCGTGCCATCAGGTTCGCTACCCAGCTCAATTTTCAGATAGTACCGGAAGTATTCGAATCGATTGAACGCAACCGTGAGCGCATAAAGATCGTTTCGCAGGAACGGATAACGGACGAACTAAATAAGATAATGGCAGCAGCCAAACCATCGGTGGGGCTGGACCTTTTGTTCCGCAGCCGGTTGTTGCACGAGTTCTTTCCGCAGATGACAGCACTGTCAGGTGTGGAAATAGTGGAGGGCAAGGGGCACAAAGACAATTTTTACCACACGCTACAGGTAATAGATAATACCGCTGAAAAAAGTGACGACCTGTGGTTGCGCTGGGCGGCATTGCTGCACGACATAGGAAAACCGGCCACCAAAAAATATGAGGAAGGCCACGGCTGGACGTTTCACGGGCATGAAGTGGTGGGCGAACGCATGACACCCAAGATCTTCAGACAACTGAAGCTACCGCAGAACGAGAAGATGAAGTATGTGGCGAAGTTGGTGGCGCTGCACCTGCGGCCTATCAGCCTGACGAAGGAAGATATTACCGACTCGGCAATGCGCCGCCTGCTGTTTGATGCGGGCGACGACCTGGAAGACCTGATGATCTTGTGCGAAAGCGACATCACCTCCAAGAATAAAGTGAAGGTGAAACGCTATCTGGAGAACTTCGAGCTGGTGAAAATAAGGCTGAAAGTGGTGGAGGAAAAGGACAAAATAAGGAATTGGCAGCCACCGATCAGCGGAGATGACATCATGCACATCTTTGGATTGACACCATCAAGAGAGGTTGGGATACTAAAGACAACGATACGCGAGGCCATTCTGGACGGAATTATACCCAACGAACATGACGCTGCCTATACCCTGCTACTGGAGAAAGCAAGTGAACTAAAATTGTCGCCGGTGAATCATGACAAGAATAAGCCTGCATAAAGGAGATATCACCACTATGGATGTAGATGCAATAGTGAACGCAGCCAATACATCTTTGCTGGGGGGCGGTGGTGTGGACGGAGCCATACATAGAGCGGCAGGGCCGGAATTGTTGGCGGAGTGTCGCACCCTGAACGGCTGCAACACAGGCGAGGCAAAAATAACAGGAGGCTACCGGCTGAAAGCCCGACATGTGATACATACTGTAGGGCCGGTGTGGCACGGAGGCGGCCCGCATGAAGAGCAACTGCTTGCCGATGCGTACCGCAACAGCCTGACGGTGGCCATGCAGAACGGACTACGCACAGTAGCCTTTCCCAACATCAGTACAGGTGTTTACCACTTTCCGAAAGACCGAGCTTCGGAAATTGCTTACGCCACCACCAAGGAATTTATTGCCGAACATCCGACTGCACTTGACGAAGTGATATTTGTGTGCTTTGACAATGAGAATTACGATCTGTATGCTTCCAAAGAAGGGGTGCAGCTCTACCAACAATAATAATTGACACAAAAACAGCACTGATGAACACCCGCCAGTTATTCCTGCAACACGTAGCTCAGACATCTCCGGCCCCGGTGGGACTGGACATTGTGCGGGCCGAAGGCAACTATCTGTACGACAGCGACGGGAAGAAATATCTGGATCTGATAGGGGGCATCAGTGTGTGCAATATAGGGCACAGGCACCCGGCAGTGGTGGCGGCAATAAAAGAACAGGCCGATGCCTACCTGCATGTAATGGTGTATGGCGAGCTGATGCAGAGCCCTCAGGTGCAGTATGCAGCCCTGCTGGCCGCCCACCTGCCTCCTACCCTTGACTGTGTTTACTTTACGAACTCGGGCACTGAGGCAACGGAAGGAGCATTGAAGCTGGCCCGCCGGGTGACAGGACGCCCCAATGTGGTGTGTTGCCATAATAGCTATCATGGCAGCACCCTGGGTGCGCTGAGTGTGATGGGTGACGAATACTGGCGCAATGCCTACCGGCCATTATTGCCGGGAGTAGGGCATTTTCATTATAACAGTCAGGACCTGATAGATGCCATAGATGAACATACCGCCTGCGTGATCATTGAAACGATTCAGGCCGAAGCGGGCATAAAAGTGCCGGAACAGTGGTGGCTGGATGTACTGCGCAGCAAGTGCACAGCAACCGGTACGCTGCTTATATTTGATGAGATACAATGTGGCTTTGGCCGTAGCGGAAAACTGTGGGGCTTTGAGCATTTTGGAATAGTACCTGATATATTGCTGCTGGGCAAGGCGCTGGGCGGTGGTATGCCTTTGGGAGCCTTCATCTCATCACACAACCTTATGCAGACGCTGACAGACAATCCGGTGCTGGGACATATCACCACCTTTGGCGGGCACCCTGTATGCTGTGCGGCAGGCATGGCGGGTATGCGGGCTCTACTGGATGAACATATGATAGCCGGCGTAGTAGCAAAAGAAAAACTGTTCCATGACCTGCTGGTGCACCCCGAGATAGTGGCGGTGCGCAGCAAGGGGTTACTGATAGCCGTGGAGCTTTCATCGGCCGAAAAGGTAATGAGCACCCTTCATGCGTGCCTTGACAAGGGGCTGTTTTCAGACTGGTTTTTGTTTGCTCCACATTGCATCCGCATAGCACCCCCACTTACCGTAACCGAGGAAGAGATACGCCATGCGTGTGGCGCACTGCTGAGTTGCCTTTGATTTACAACCTGCTTTGTGCACTCCGATCAAGCACAAAACTTACTGAGGATCAAGGACAGACGCAATGACCGAATATGCACTATGAGCATAGGTTTATCAATTTTACACACAAATTAATTTTCTGATATACTGGAATTGGCTGCATTTTTTACTATTTTGCCAGTCATACAAACATCAACACAATAACAATGTCCTTGAATCTTTGCATCGACTGGGGTAATACCAACGTAAAGGCAGCACTTTTTGCCGGCGACCGAATTGAAAAACAGATCGTCTTTTCAGAAGACGCCGCCCTGGAGCAGGTGACCCAGTTACTGGAAGCCCACCAGCCGGTGAAGGCAATTCTGTGCTCGGTGGTGAGCAATAGCGATGAAGTGGCAGCATTGCTGCGCTCAAAGCTGCCGCACACGCTGCTGATGACCGGACATACAAATGTGCCTATCAATAATGCCTACCTTTCGGCAGATACGCTGGGACCAGACCGACTGGCTCTGGTGAACGCCGCCCACTTCGAGTTTCCGGACAAGAACAATCTGGTGATCAGCGTGGGGACGTGCATTACCTACAATCTGGTGCAGAAGAACAAAACATTCCGCGGCGGTGCTATATCTCCGGGTATGCACATGCGCCTGAAAGCCATGAGCACATTTACCGACAGATTGCCTGAGATAACCGCGGTGGATGACGAACCACTGCTGCTGGGCTACGACACTGAGACCTGCCTGCAAAGCGGTGCAGTAAACGGTATGGCTGCTGAAATAGACGGCATGATAAAGGCATATGAAGAGCGCTACCCCGATTTTAACGCCATCTTAACGGGCGGTGATGCCCCTTACTTTGCCACCAAATTGAAAAGTAAGATATTTGCCGACCCCAATATGTTATTGAAGGGGCTCAACCTAATTCTTAATCATAATGTATCATCGCCTCGCTAAGTCAGTACCTGTTTTACTGTTATCAGTAATAAGCCTAAGCGCAACGGGACAGACAAGCAGCGTAAGTAATCCGAGAAACGGGTGGGAGAATAATCCCTACTCGAAATACGGACTCGGAGAGTTGCGCAACGGCAACAACACCTCGCTGAGAGGTATGGGCAACATCACGAGCGCCTATTCGAGCGCAACGATGGCTAATACCGACAATCCTGCTTCGTATTCCTTCATCAGGCGCACCACGTTTGAAGTGGGTGCCAATATGACCACAAGGACTGTGGAAGGAACAGACAACGGAACGAGCGAAAAGTACCAATCGGGCACAGCATCTGTAGCATATATGAATCTGGCTGTGCCGGTAGGCAAGAACGCCGGTATGTGTTTCGGTTTCCGCCCTTATTCGGCAACCTATTATTACCTTACCGATACTATACGTTCCACCTCCACACCTCCGTCACCACTGGGTGACGCGATAAAGAGCTACAGAGGTGAAGGTGCTATGAACTTCGCGTTTGTGGGTGGTAGTGCCAAATACAAAGGGCTGAGTGCAGGTGTCAATTTTGGTTTTCTTTTCGGAGACATCAACAAGTCGATAGTGCTGGTGCCTACGGACCGGCTGACTTACAACAATGCCTACTACTCTCAGTTTGTTACCAATTCGCGCGTGGGTGGCATTATGTGGAAGGGTGGCCTGCAATATGAAGCCAAGCTGGACTCTTTTCACGTCTTACGCATTGGAGGCACAGTGCAGTTGAGCCAGAAAATACGTGAACATTTCTACGAAACCCATCTGGCTGCCTACAACTTTCAGGATACCGTTATCCGTGATACGACATTCTCGATACCTGAACAGGAAGGAAAGATCACCATGCCGTTCACCTACAGTGCCGGTATCGTGTTCTCGCGCCCGGGCAAGTGGAGTGTAGGAATAGACTACTCGGCCACACAATGGAGCCAGTTCTCGAGCAGCCTCAACGCCAACCTGAACACCGGGATAGCGGCTTCATCTTACAAACTGGGATTGGGGGGCGAATACACGCCTGATGCTGACAACACGAGGCGATACTTCTCACGAGCTACCTACCGCCTTGGGGGGTACTACGGAAACGACTATCTGAAAATACAGGGCACTCAAATGCTTTATTATGGTTTGACCGCCGGCTTCAGTATGCCATTCAAACGCTCGGCCTCACAACTGCACGGTGCCATAGATGGTGGCATGATGGGTACTACCGACAACGGGCTAATGAAGCAGACCTATATCAGAGTGACACTGGGTGTGACGCTGAATGACCTGTGGTTTGTGAAACGCAAATACGAGTAATTATTGCAAAGAGGCTATTTTCAATTCCGCCTCAAATGAGTTTATATGCAACAGACATTACGGACACGCTTGTTGGGTTTACTTCCTGTGGCAGTGTTCGCATTTATGTCTTGCAATAACGACCCCGCCGAGATCCGTGCCCTTACGGCGCGCAACAACAAACAGGAAGACCATGCAAAAGGTGTAACGTTTTTATATAGTCAGGACGGCGATATGAAGATGCGCATTTATGCACGTGATTTTGTACGCAACTCCACAGCACGGCGACCCTACATAGACATGAATAACGGTCTGAAGATGGAGTTCTTTGATGACAGCGGACGTATAGCCGATGTACTTACGGCCGACTCATCACGGTACTATGAAACGCAGCGTGACTTCATTGTTTGGGACAGCGTACAAATAGTGAGCAGAAAAGGCGAACAGTTGAATACCGAAGAGCTGATATGGAACGAAAGCGCCCAAAAGTTCTTTACAGAAAAAGATGTTCGCATCACTACTACCACCCAGATCCTCTATGGCACAGGTATGGAAGCTAACCGAGACTTTACGTGGTATCGCATACTGAACCCGAAGGGATCGGTAGATGTAGAAAAAGGCGAAGTGCCTGAATAACCTATTTCCCCAAGAGATATTCGTCGCGCAGCAGACCGAAGGTCAACGAATCTTGGTAAATACCATCCACAAAGGAATGTGCACGCAGCCTGCCTTCCTCTACAAAACTCAGTCCTTTTGCGAGCCTCAACGACGGTTCATTATCGGGACCGATCAATGCCTCTACCCTATTTAACTGCAACTCCCTGAATCCATAGTCGATGATTGCGGCCATTGCCTCCTTCATGTATCCCATGTTTCGCTGAGAAACATCGGTTATGAGGTAACCCAACTCGGCACGGGAATGCTGCACCGCCCAGTTGTGAAATCCGCCACGCCCGATATTTTTCCCGGTCTCCTTCACCTCCAGTACAAACTGCAGGAATGTATTGCGGTACGTTTCAAGTCCGCCCGCAAGCTTCTTCCGCTCGCTACTTAGTTCTTCCGCACCCGTAAGGCCGAGGTAGGCAATTGCGTCGTCGTCAGACATTGTGGTAAGCACTTTGCGCATGAGCGCGGGCGTGAGTGCTTTGAGCAACAGCCGCTGTGTCTCAATTATAATGCGTTCAGGGTCTTCTGAAGTGTTCACATTATAGGCGACAATGTTCCCCGGGAATGGCATGGATGATACTTTTTACTGCAATTTACTGCCGGGCGAACAAAAAAATGCGGGAAATGGGCCGGAGCTATAGTATTGTTGCATGACAAAACCGATATTTGTAACAACAGTAACCGATCTATCGAAAAGATGTTTTGCAGCACCAGGGCCAGGAAGTCTATCAGTCTCGTTGTTTTGCCGGCAGTGCTATGCCTGATGCAAGGTGCTAACGCCGCGGCACAATACCTGCCGCCCAGAATTTCCATCCACGTGTCTAATCCACTGAGCCTGATGTCGAAGGCGGGGGTGAAATTGCAGTACAGACTGAACGAGAACCATTCGGTAGTGGCCGGTTACCGCACCTACTACGGGTTCTTTCCCGGCTATCAGAGTTCGGTTGAATACCATCACTACTACCGCACCTGGGAACGATCGGAAGCGTTTTTCTATGGTAAGTTCCTCTACGGTAACTCTACTTATTCGCCCAAACCCTACTATAGCGGCTGGGATGCCACCTACAACGACCCCGGCGCCTATGGCGCACTGGGAGCGGGCCTGGGTAAACGATACAACTTCGGTCCGTTCTTTATAGAAGCGAACGTGGGCCTGAAATACACGCAGATACTGGAAAAGAAGAGCGGCATCAATACCAATCTTTTCTACACCCTGGGACCGGGATCGCTGGTTGACTGCGGTCTGCAACTGGGTTTACAGTTCTTCAGCGAAGGACGCCACATGTACTACAAAACGCTGGCGCCGAGAAGGCGGTCGCGATTCAGAGATTAACCGGTTGATGTACCCTATTCTTTGTTGAAGTTGTCATTCAGCATCTTCGCGAACTTTGTTTTCAGTTCCTCCTCTTTTTCCGCATCAACAATGCGCTGTGCTTCTGTTTTGAGCACAGCAAGACGTTCTGTGACGCCGGCAATCCTGTCTTTGTCAGCAGCCTGTTCGGACTGTTTCAGGTCGGCACGCGCGGCAGCCGCGGCCTGGAAGAAGAAGCCCGCCGCGCCCGACCTGTAAGAACGGGCGGTTTCCTGTATAACGAGATCGGAATAGAGCCTTGCAGCTCCTGCATATGACGCAGGTGCAGAGACCTTCTTTAAATAGTTGTTGAGCACAGATGCCATTGACATTCCCTTGCCGCCCCATGTATAGGGCACCTTTTCTCTGAGCAAGGCAATATCTTCATCGGCACCCCGGCGACCTATGATACCCCATACCGCCGAAGACAATTCGCCACCCGGCCGGGTCTTTACCAACGAACGAGCAATGACATAGGCGGTATCTGCATCCAGTGCTGACAAAGCTTCGAGCGCATTGCCTGCTACCTTATAAGAACTGTCGGAGATGCATTGAACGAGCGTAGCACGAGCCGCGGCAGACTTCCAGTCGCCCAGCACCTCGCAAGCCGCAGCGCGCACATTGCGGTCCTTGTCGTTGCCGGCGGCTATCATAACAATCGGCATCCAGCGTTTACGGTATCTGTCGCTGGAAGCACGGCCCACCTGTTCGAATGCGAACCGGCGCGCATGCACCATAGTATCTGTCAGCGCCTTATCGATAAGCACCAGAGAAGAGGAATCGGACATTTGTTTTGCAGCGGCAGCAATAGCAAGGCGCTTGCTTACGTAATCTTTGCTGCCCAGATATTGCGCGAGCCACTGCGCAGGCTTCTTGTTTTCCTTGATCTCACCGGGCAGCACATGTCTTACATCGGGGATGAGTACCGGACGGATACCATTGCGGTAGGGATAAGTAAATCGGGTGGTCTTGTTGGTGATATGCCATGGTTCCACCCTATAAGAATCTCCCAAAATGACGGCGGTCTCCAGCGGCAGGTTATACATAAAGGTGGAATCTTCCTGAGCCTGCACCACTTCTACCGCCAGTTGCTGCAGGGTGTCGTTATAATTGTAGTTCACCTTCAGCACGGGATGGCCACCACGGTAATACCACTGATCAAAAAATTTACTCCAATCAGTTCCGGTGGCGGCCTCTACTGCCTGACGCCAATGGTGCGCCTCGGCTGATGAGAGCGCGTTGCGGGTAAGATATAGTTTCATGGCCTTGTCGAACGCTTCGTCGCCGATAAGGGTGTTGAGGTAGTGAAGAATTGCCCCACCCTTGTTGTAAGATATGCCATCGAACATCTGTTCTTTGTCGTCGTAGTAATAACGAACCAGGGCCGGATCGCTGCCGCGGGAAGTGGCAATGTATATCTGCAGGTCTTTCCAGGCAAGCTCATCGGCCGACGCGTCTCCGTAGCGGAACCTGCGCCACAACTGCTCGCCATAGTTAGCGAAAGACTCGTTTACCGTGAGGTTGCTCCATGACTCGCAGGTCACGTAGTCGCCAAACCACTGGTGGAACAACTCGTGTGCTACAATGTCTTCGTTGTCCTTATCGGACAGTTCGCGGTCGGTCATATTCATGAACTCGCCGAACAGTGATGCAGATGTATTCTCCATAGCCCCCGACACATAATCGCGAACGACCACCTGGCTGTATTTAGCCCATGGGTAGGTGACACCTGTGCGGCGCGAAAAGAAAGAAAGCATATCGGTGGTATGCGCAAACATACCGGAGGCATAGCGGGCATATTCAGGTTCCACATAGTAGTTCACGTCTTTGCCCATCCACTTATCTTTCACCACACTGTATTTACCTATGGCGAACATGACAGCATAAGCCTGTATGGACAGGTCGCTCTGCCAGATGTCGGTACGCATGCCCTTTGTGTCCTTTATTTGTTTTACCAATGTACCATTGCTGAGCGTTATGAGACTGTCGGGCACCATCAATTCTACACGCGTGGTAAAGCGGGTATTGGGTTTGTCTATGGTAATGAGCCATCGTGAATTTGACTCCGTTTCGCCCTGCGTCCAAATGTGTGCGGGCTTGTTAGGCGACTGACCATCGGTGTTGATGAAATACAATCCTCTATCGTCTGATATCGCTGCGCTGCCACCGGTCTTTTGCCCGTATGGCATGGCTGTGTACCGGAAATAAAGTAAAATGCTGTCGCGAGAGGTGTACCTGCGACCTAGACGAACAGTAAGTTTATCGTCCGCATAAGCATAGCGAACCGGCACGCTGACGCTACCCGCAACCTGCAGTACGCTGTCTATCTTCATTCCTTTGGCATCCAGCACCACAGAATCTGACGGGTAGCAGTACGGATGTAGTGTCACCCACTCGCGCGCTGCGGCAGTCTTGTTTATCCTGTCGAAAGAAAGTGCGACACGGGTGTAGGTGATGTCCCAGAGTTTGGCTGCGGTCTCGCGATAAACAGGCTTGCCCGCAGTAGCAGAAATAGTGAGCGTATCGAGGTCTATGAACTGTGCCGTATCCGGCGATTGTGCAGCACATTTTTCAGCGACAAGCAACCCTGCCACCAGCAGAAATATATTTCTCATTAAAGCTATCGGGATTTGTAATGCAGTAAAAATAAACAAATAGTGTTCAGTAACCCGACGCAACTCGCAGTTACCCCTAAAAATCACTCCCCCACCGGGTCTTCGTCAGGCTCCACTTTAAAAGTGAAAAAGCGCTGCGATATGTAACTGAGTATGGCCGTGATGACCATGATAAAGATGTAAGAGATATCGGCACGCACCATGGGCAGCATCAATGCAAACACCTTGATAAGAACGTAGGTAAGCAGAATGAACGTTGCAGTTGTGAGCGCATACCTGAAGAACTGCTTACGGCCATGCAGATTGGATTCAGGAAAAACTATGTAACGCGACAGAATGAAACCGAGCGGAAACGTGATGCAGAAAGAAATGATCTGCGCGCCTACCGGAGCAGTTATGTCAACATTCTCCATGACGTGAAAACTCTGACGGGCAAGAACAATATTGAACGATACGGAATAAACGACCCAGTTGAGCACCGTATTGGAGCCACCACATGCCAAGTACCTGAAAGTTTGAGTAGGTATATACCTTGCAAAGGGTTTATGAAAAAAATCGATGATACCAATAATGATATGTCGGGCCCTGGATAGCAACTTCGGCAGAAATTGCGGCAAATATAATACATTTTGCATGCAGCCATAGCAGCCGATAGAAACAGAATTGCAAATCACTTGTGTCTGAACGGATTCAGGAAAGGTTGAAATATTCTGTTTTATCGGTCAACCCCTTATCTTTGTCGTCTGTTTAATAAAAACTGATTATGTCATCTACCTGGTTTCGTCGCAATAAGAAAGGCATTCTTACCTCCACCGAGGACAAGAAAGAGACCCCTGATGGCCTTTGGCACAAATGTCCGGAGTGTAAATCCACTACGACGGTAAAGGAGCTGCAGGCAAACCTGTATGTATGCCCCAAGTGCAACTACCACAATCGTATCAATTCATCGGAATATTTTGAGATCCTGTTTGATAACAACCGTTACGAACTGTTGTTTGAGAACATTGGCCCCAAAGACCGTCTCGGCTTTGTGGACATGAAGGCATATAGCTCGCGTATCATTGAGGCGCAGCAGTCTACCGGCCTCAAGGACGCTATGACTGTCGGCACCGGAACGATGAACGGTGTGAAATTTGTGGTGGCGTGCATGAACTTCAACTTCATCGGCGGCTCCATGGGATCGGTGGTAGGAGAAAAGATCAGCCGGTCAATAGACTATTGCGTGGCTAATAAGCTTCCGCTGCTGGTCATTTCCAAATCGGGCGGCGCCAGGATGATGGAAAGTGCGTTCTCTCTGATGCAGATGGCAAAAACATCGGCCAAACTCACACAGCTGGCCAAGGCAAAGCTGCCGTATATTTCGTTAATGACCGACCCAACAACAGGTGGTGTCACGGCGTCATATGCCATGCTGGGCGACATCAACATTGCCGAGCCCAACGCACTCATCTGCTTTGCCGGTCCACGTGTTATCAAAGAAACCATTAAGAAAGACCTTCCGGCAGGCTTCCAGCGTTCAGAATTCCTGCTGGAGCACGGCTTCCTTGATTTTATTGCCGAGCGCCGTACCCTGAAAAACAAACTCAGCCTTGCTGCTGAATGGTTCATGAAATAAGCACGGACGCCACTCATTTTTTTACGAACTTTGTATTCAACCTGACGGGGTTAGCACTGCTAACCCCGTTTATCAATAAACGCAGCATTGGCAGAGAACATCAATATTAAGAACCGATCGGCCACGTTTGAATACGCGATCGAAGACCGGGTCACAGCGGGCATCATGCTCACCGGGTCCGAGATCAAATCTATCCGTGCGGGTCGTGTGAGCTTTAATGATAGTTATTGCTACTTTGACGATGGGGAACTATGGGTAAAAAGTCTGCATATTGCCGAATATGCCAACGCAGGCTATGCAGGTCATCTGGCCACCCGCGAACGCAAGTTGCTGCTCACCAGGAAGGAATTGCGTAAGTGGCTCAATAAAGTAAAGGAAAAGGGATATACCATTGTGCCACTCAGCGTGTTCATCAATGAGAACGGTTATGCCAAAGTGGAACTGGGTCTTGGAAAGGGCAAAAAGACTTATGACAAACGCGAAAGTATCAAGACGCGCGATGTTGAGCGTGAAATGAAACGCTATCTGAAATGATAAAACGCGCGGATTCTGTAGCTCACCAACTTCTTACTCTACCTCATCGGTAAATGTGATACCGTTGTATTCCAACTCACGCAGCACCGGCCTGTAAACCGACTGCATCACAGGGAGCAAAACACCCACAGGCGGTTTCAGTTTTTTCGTAAGCACCAGCGACGCCAATATTGCCATTGGCATTCCTACTGTGCGCGCCATAGCACTATGCTCCCCGCCTTCACCCTTCAGCACCAATGAGCTGTTCAGCGTTATCATGCGGCCTTTGTGTTCGTACTCAATTTCATGGTGCATTACTACCATGTCCTTATCGTCATCTGCCATCCGCCATTTCTCCTGCAAAAGAGTAAGCAGGATATCGCCCGAACACATGGTACCGGCAGGAAGTGTTTTCTCTTCAAACAGATCTATAGACTCTAGCAAACCTATTACCTTATCATCCTTAGGCAGATCAAGTTTTGCAGCAATATGATCACGGATATCCTGTTTGGCCGCACAGCCTGTTTTACTGCGCACCCACGAGACGTTTGTTACCCCTTTGGTGTCAAATGAATCTGTTTGATCGGTGAGGCCCAATTTCACCACTGCATCCCAGCCCCTGCAAAAAGAAGGATATCGGAGTGTGGCACGAACGAAAGTCTTTATAGACGCAACGTCATAGATATCCAGATACTTTAGTGAGTCGCGGTTGGGGTAAAACGCCAGCGCGTTCAGTCCCGGTATCTTTATCTTCTTGTTTTGTTCAAACATCTTTTCATAAGGCACTTCAACTTGCTTGCCGTTATGAAGGTATTTGGCACCGCCCATGCCCGCTGTAACAATATTCTTAGGGTTCCAGCTAAACTTGTAGTGCCATGGATTATCATCACTTTCCGGTGCTATCAGGCCACCACAGTACGACTTGAAAGAAGTGATGCGACCGGCTACTTTGTGTATACTGTTAATGATCTTGCTCGCGGTCATGTGATCAATGCCGGGATCTAGCCCCATTTCGCACATAAACATCAGTCCTGCCTCACGCACCGCTGCATCCATTGCTTTCATCTCGTCGGAGATGTAGGAAGATGTGATCAGATTCTTTTTATGTTTCAGGCAATCCTGTGCCAACAAAATATGCAAGTGCGGGGGCATCAGCGAAAGCACTATGTCAGCGCGCTTCACAAGTGCTTCGCGTTGTGCCTTGTTATTGATGTCGAACACAGCCGCTTCACCATTGGGATGACGATTCAACTTTCTGGCTATTGCCGCTGAGTCTCCGTCGGCGACTATAACATTCCATTTATTTTTAGATGCATTTGTCAGAAGGTACTCTATCAGATAGGTTGAAGATTTCCCTGCCCCGGCTACAAGAATATTTTGCATGTAGAAAAAAGAATTGGATAAAAAATCGAAACCAAATGTAGTGTTATTCCTGTCTCTTATACACATCTGACGCTGCCGACGACGGAGAGAGTGTAGATCTCG
>JACSRV010000135.1 GCA_014879545.1 Chitinophagaceae bacterium
TGATGAACGGCAACAACGCCACCGACAGCACCTTGTTGATCAGGAACACATTAAACAAATAGTGCTCCGTAATCCCCTCTACCCTGAACGCCCAGCCACTGAACCTGATGGCCGCATACTTGGTCATATAGATCATGCCCGTACCTGTTATGAGCATGATGATGAGCAATGACGGCGGAATGACCCCCGAACTGCGTGGTGTGAAAAAACGCACCACATAATATATGTATGCCCCGCCGGCAAAGGCGAAGAACAGGTTCATGAGGAAGTTGGGCAGGCCCGCGCCTTGCAACTGATCCTTTAACTGCCTGTTGCTGAGTGTGGGGTTCCAGAAGGCGCGCCACAGGTTGATGAAGTAGCGCGTGTCCATGTACCTGATAAGTCCCAGCAGCAGACAAAGGGTGAGCAGCAGGTAGAAATCGGCCGTCTGAGACACCCATATATGCGGCGACTGTATATCGCTGATGACGTATGGACTGGCCACCATCGGGTGGTTCACCAGCATACTATCGGCGGTGTAGCGTGCATACCACTCTACTATGGCACTGTCGCCCAGGTAGCTGATGCCATAGTCGGCGGGGGCACCCTGTGCAAATGCACCGGACGCTGCCAATACCCATAAGACCATCAGAAAGAGACGCTTCATGCCGTGCTGCAAAATTAGCCGTAATCTCACAGCACGCAGGTAAAGACAGTGCAACGGGGCACATATTTATCCACCCTCATGTGTGGATATCATTTATTGCGGGGTCAGCCCTGCCGAAATACTATCCAGAAAGGCGGTCATATTGGCCTTGTTGTGCTTTTTGCAGGTCTTCATCAGTTTGGGCCGCAGCTTACCGAAGAATCCCAGCGTCTCGCCGCGGTGCTCCTTGCCTATGTGGCCCACTATGGCACCTGCCCAGTAGTTGCGGTAGTCGGTATAGACCAGGTTGTTGCTGCTGTACAGGAACTCCACCAGCTCGTTGGGGCGTTTTTCCAGCACTTTGTAGCAGTCGTCAAAGAGCATGGTGGCCAGGCCCGCATCGGCATACGTGAGCATGCGCGACACCAGCAACATATAAAAAGGACGGGTAGTGTTGTTGCGGGTCTGCAGACTGTCGGCAATGCGGGTAGTGAAACTGTCCACCCCCGCCTTGCGCACCTCGTTGTAATAGTCTTTGGCACCTGCATGCACGCCGCGGTGTTGCAGGTACTTGTTGACGTCGCCGAGGGGTTGCGCGCCGGCATGTGCCGCCCACAGCAGAGATAGGATAAACAGCAGGGTTCTCATATAGTTCTATTATTTGCCTTTGAACACGGGTTTTCTCTTTTCCAGAAATGCCTGCACCCCTTCTTTAAAGTCGTGCGTGCTGCCGGCAATCACCTGGGTGCGCATCTCCATATCCAGCTGACCTTCTATGCTGTGGTTGAAGGTGCTGTTGAGCAGGCGCTTGGTGAGGCCTATGCCACGGGTGGGCATCTGCGCCAGCATGGTGGCCATTTTCTTTGCCTCGGCTTCAAACACCTCGTCGGGAAATGACTTGTAGATCATGCCCATGGCCACGGCATCGGCGGCCATTACTTTTTCGCCGGTCATCATGAGGGCGGCCGCGCGCTGCATACCCACCAGACGCGGCAGGAAGTAGGTGCCGCCGCTATCGGGTATGAGGCCTATTTTGCTGAATGCCTGTATGAATGACGCACCGGCCGCGGCCAGTACTATGTCGCAGGCCAGGGCTATGTTGGCACCGGCACCGGCCGCTACGCCGTTCACCGCAGCCACAACCGGCTTTTCTACATTGCGTATGCGCAGGATGGTAGCATTGTAATGCTCTGCCACCAGTCGCTCAAACTCCTCGGGGGTGGGGTTGGTAGCCTCGGCGAGGTCCTGACCCGAACAAAAACCTTTTCCGGCACCGGTGAGGTAGATGCAGCGTACCTCGTCGTCGTTGGCACAGTCGTCAAGGGCTTCTTGCAGCTCCATGGCCATTTCGCGGTTGAAACTGTTGTATTTATCGGGGCGGTTGAGCGTGATGTAGCCTACGCCATTCTCTTTATGCAGCAATACGGTACTCATGTGTCAAAGATACTATTTTGAGAGGAGTGTTTTAGGGGCAGAAGGCAGGAGCTTTCCTAATTCCAAACACCCTAATTCCAAATCTCAATGTTTCAGTTCCTCCTGTTACACTCGCGATAATAACTGATGGTGTTTAGCGCAAATGAAAACAACCGGTGTTTTCCTACGCAGATTTTTTTATTCTGCGCATTTCTGAGAAACTTCATTGATTATCAATGGTGAGGTGTGAAGTTTTGCTTCTCACTGCTTCCCAAAACTGCGCATCCCGAATGCTTTCGGGACCCACTATTGCGCGCCGTGAGAAATAATATTAATTCATCATACTTTTATCTTACCCCCGTTTTCTTCAACTTCTATTCAAGTTACACCGATAAACAAAAACAGGCAAAAGAAAGTTTTATGATACTGCGTTTTTGGTAGTGTGATAGAAAAGAATTCCAACCGGGCTGCGGCAAAATGAATGCGTTCTGAGAACGGTTTCTGTTTTGAGAGACTACGTGAAACACAGGCGTTACAAACGCCACACCGCTGCATACCCGTTACAAACGGGTACGAGTGGGTACGAGTGGGGCCTTCCAAATAACAAATCTCAAAATCCAAAGACTAAAGATGCAACCCAAATTACCCTCACTACCTGACAGAATGTAATTTTTCGCTTTGTGTACGAAATGAACTTTCATATCGTCCTTCATACGTAATGCTATCTGCTTTGTAAAAGTAATTGATGTTGTCAATGGTAAGAGATGATGTATTTCTGGCAAATGCCAATCGCGATTCTGCCGTATCATGAAAAATGAATGTATAGGCACCTTTGCCGCGAATTGAATTGCCAACCAGAATAGTTTTGTTACCCACATACTCTACCATCCAAGTCTCTGAGACATCTGCATAACTATCAACTACCGGATCTGTTACCCGGTAGTAACCAACCATCTTGTATGTCCCCACCATTTCACGAATGTAATCTTCGGTTGTTTTAGGCGATGCGGGTGTTATCTTTTTATCTTTCCTGCAGGCCGTAGCTTGTAGCAGAAAAAAACAGGCAACAAATAGCGATAGCTTTCTTAACTTATGCATAAAAGACAATACTACAAGAATGATGCCGAACTTGGGAAACGGAATTGTCTTTTTGACGTCGCACAGGCGTTACAAACGCAACACCGCTGCATACCCGTTACAAACGGGTACGAGTGGAAAAAGAAAGTTTTATGATACCGCGTTTTTCGTAGTGTGATAGAAAAAAGTGGGCGGTGGAATTGCAACCGGGCTGCGGCAAAATGCCAACGAGTATCACTTAACAGAGTGAAGATTTTCCTCGTAGTAAAGCAAGCTTGTGTTCGTATAACCATAATACACAAAACTGTCTTTTAGATAATAATAATACAAATAATCTACCGTCTGGAAGTTGGGTTCTCTGTACAACTGTATTCTTTGGCGGGCAGTATCATGGTATATAAAAACGAACTGTGAGTACACTCGTGACGGGTTATCAACAGATACAGAAGTACTACTTACTAACTTCACTACCCATGCTTCTTCTTTCGAGGCACGATAAGCAGTATCAGGATCAGTATAGACATACTCGCCAACCATCTTTCGCGTCCCTACCATTTGACGAATATAGTCCTCGTTGGTTTTAGGCGATGCGGGTGTTATCTTTTTGTCTTTCCTGCAGGCAGCAGCTTGTAGCAGAAAAAAACCGGCAACAAATAGCGATAGCTTTCTTAACGTATGCATAAAAGACAATATTACAAGAATGATGCCATTATTGATTTTGAGTTTCGGATGCCTCGCGTAACGCCGGGAACAACCGTTTTAGCGAAAGAAAACCCCTGGTTGGAGAGCAGCTCTTGAAAGAGAAGAACAAATTTTTCGTCTAAAATATTGACTAATAAAATTAAATCGCTTTTTTTGCATGATTTTATCAAAAAACGAGAATATGCTGATTAGTTTTAAAATAAGGAATTTCCGTTCTTTTAAAGACGAAGTAATATTCACTTTGGAAGCAGATTCATCTAAGTTGAAATCATCCAATGTCGCGGAAATTGACTTGCCCAATAATAATTCGATCCGGTTACTGAAACTTGCGATGATATTTGGAGCCAATGCATCGGGAAAAACCAATATAATCAGAGCATTTTACGCTTTAATCAGCAGCATTGGAGTTAAACAGGAAGTTGGTGAAAAGGTTAAGATGTATGAACCATTTCTTTTTGACAAATCAAGTTCCAACAGCAATTCTCTTTTTGAAGTGGACTTTATAGGGCCTAAAAATATTCGACACAATTATAGAGTTTTATTTAATGGCAACTTTATAGAAAGTGAGGAGTTAAATTATTATCCTCAGGGACGGGAGGCAAATCTTTTCACCCGAGTATCTTCAGGAATTGAAGATTCAAAAATTGATATTGGCGTTTTAGGAACACAGTTTGGTAAAAAAGAAATTAAGGTATTTAACAACCAACTTTTGTTATCAAAATTCGGGACAGATGAGCCCATAGAGGAGTTGACTAATATTTTTCTGTATTTTCGGAAATACGAGGTAATTAATGGGGCAAATGAGGATTACAGAAATTTGATAGAAAAAAGAATTAGCCAGAGTTTTTACAGTGATGAAGACCTCAGGAATAAACTAAATTCACTAGTGCGATTCGCCGACACCAAGATTAAGGAAATTCGGATCATAGAAGCGAAAGATGATAATATTAAGTCTTCTAAGAACAGCCCTTATTTGCTTTCAGGCCTTCATAGTGTGTACGATAATCAGAGATATACCGGTGAAGACCGACAACTATCATTCAAAGAAGAATCGACTGGAACAAGAGTTCTTTTTTCGATGGGCGGAAAAGTACTATTGACCTTAAAAAATGGTGGGGTTTTGTTTATTGATGAGCTAGACGTTAGCCTCCATCCATTTTTGACTAGGATGCTCGCGTTGATGTTTCAGTCTGAAAAGCATAATCCTAAACATGCACAATTGGTTTTAACTACCCACGATATGACTTTGTTAGATAGAGACATGGTTAGACGTGACCAAGTTTGGATAACCGAGAAGAGAGAAGATGGCACTTCTGAAATTTTCTCGCTTCAGGACTTTGAGGGAGTAAGGGAAGAAACACCATTTGATAAGTGGTACTTGGCTGGGAAATTCGGTGGGCTACCATCTATTAAATCTATTGATTCAATGTTTGACAATGGCCGAACGTCTTAAAAAAACTCTCTTGATTGTTTGCGAGGGTGAGAACACTGAGCCAAATTATTTTAGTCACTTTCGAGATTTCTTGATTGAGAGGCAATTGGATATTGCTGTCACAATATCACCTCTGCCAAAAGAAGAAAGGGAGGAGATTAAGCCGGCAAATCCAAATGCAAAAAAAAGGCAGCTGAAAATTCTGGCTAAAAACGTCGAGGACAATTTGCGAAAATTCAGCATCACGGAAGAGTTTAGTGCTCAGCCTGTTCGGTATGTTAAAGAGGCTCAGCTTGGGCTTGAGGATGGCACCTATGACGAAGTCTGGGCAGTTTTTGATAAGGATGGGCACCCTAGGCAAAAAGAGGCTTTTGAACTTGCGGTCAAGACGGTTAATGGTCGGCGAGTAAATATTGCGTTCAATAGCGTCTCATTTGAGGAGTGGATACTTCTACACTTTGAAAAAATCAATAAATCGTTTAATACTTCTCAATGTAGGCAGGGCGTCGAGTACATAGCATGTGGTCATGGAAACGATGACGCCGATTGTCATGGAGACAACTGCATTGGTGGATATATTGTAGAACATAACTTTATTGCAAACTATTCGAAACGTAGTGAGGATCTATATCAGCAAACAGCACGAAATATTTCGACAGCTATTACAAATTGCGTTTGGCTCAGAAATTCGATGTCGCCAAATCGAGATAGACCGATTTACGAGATAAATCCTTATTGCACAACTGATAGACTCATATTTTCGTTGTTACAATTTCCTAGAGAATTTATTTGGTTTGAGAAAGGTGAAATTATTGAGACGGCAAATCTAAAAATTACTATTGCTGTTGCTGACACACTAGTGGCCGTGACAATTTCGAACCGACTTCGAACCAGATTTGTTTTACCTGCAAATTCCTTTTGCTTATTTGACGCGCTTGGAACAGTGGTAACATTTGGGAAAAGAGAAATTGTTGATCAGGATTTAATCGTTGAAAACTTTGATTTGTCTAGCCTCCCTGATAGTGAAATAATATATATCGGGTACCAAGAGCGAGCAAATTTCTTTCTACTAACGGATCGATAGTTTAATTCTGCTATTCCCCAGCTTGGCTCAGTCTCTGCCTACGTCAAACAGGTGTGAAGTTCTTCTAAGGTAAAAAAAACGCGACCACTGCGTTGTGGCAGTGGTCGCGGGCTATGGGGATGATATAGCAGAGTAGTGGTTAGCTGCAGCCTGTGGTTGTACCGCAGTTGGGGCACATGTAGCAGGTGCCGTTGCGCAGGGTGATGTTGCCACAGTTGCGGCAGGCGGGCGCATCGGCGCTGGTGCCCATCAGCTTCTTCATATCGGCGGTAACGGCAACGGGTGTTGGTGCCAACGCTGCTTTAGGCTTCTGCACCGGTGCGCTTTGCGGCGCAGTGACGCGCACCTGAGAGAGTTCCTGCTGGCGGTCTTCCATCTCCTGAGCATGTGTGCGCCTTTCGGGGTCAGGCACATGCACGAGGTCATCGCGGTCCAGGTATTCGTAGGCGAGGACGCGGAAGATATAGTCGAGCACAGAAGTGGCACTCTTGATATTGGGGTGATCGACGATGCCTGATGGCTCGAAGCGGGAGAAAGCGAATTTATCCACATACTCCTCCAGCGGCACACCGTACTGCAGGCCCACAGATACCGCAATGGCAAAACTGTTGAGCAGGCTACGCATGGTGGCACCTTCCTTGGCCATATCCACAAAGATCTCGCCGAGGGTGCCATCGCTGTATTCGCCGGTGCGCAGGAAGAGGGCCTGGCCGCCCACCTTGCCCTTGATGGTATAACCACGGCGCTTGGCGGGCAGTTGCTTGCGCTCTACGATGCGGCTGAGCTGGCGTTTGAGCTGCGTATCGGGGCTGGCCTGCACGCGCTTGTTCACCTCTTCCAGCAGTTCATCGACAGTGAGCTGTGCCATGTCTATGATGTTGCTGGCATCGGCCGGGGTTTCCACGACCTCTTCTTTCTTCTTCTTGTCGCTTTTGTTGCTGAGCGGCTGGCTGAGTTTGGACCCGTCGCGATAGAGTGCGCAGGCCTTGAGGCCCAGCTGCCAGCTGAGGTGGTAACAATCCTTGATCTCATCAATAGATGCCTCGTTGGGCAGGTTGATGGTCTTGGAGATGGCACCACTGATGAACGGCTGCACAGCCCCCATCATGCGGATGTGGCCATGCGCATGGATGTAGCGCTCGCCCTTCTTGCCGCACTTGTTGGCACAGTCGAACACCGGGAGATGTTCGGGCTTGAGGAAGGGAGCACCTTCTACCGTCATGGTACCGCACACATAGTCGTTGGCCGCATCGATCTCATCGTCGGAGAAGCCGAGGCTGCTGAGCAGGTTGAAGTCGGGCGCAAAGTATTGTTCGGCAGTGAAGCCCAGGCGTTGCAGGCACTCCTCGCCCAGCGTATATACGTTGAAGACGAAGCCCACCTCGAATGCGCTCTCTACAGCGGTATCGAGCTTCTTGAGCTCTTCGCCCATGAGGCCCTTTTCGCTGAGGCTCTGGTGGTTGATGAACGGCGCACCGGCAAACGTGCCGTGGCCCTTGGCATACTTCACAATGGCATCGGTCTGCTCGGGTGTATAACCCAGCTTAGTGAGCGCAGCCGGTATGGACTGATTGATGATCTTGAAGTAACCACCGCCTGAAAGCTTCTTGAACTTAACCAGCGCGAAGTCGGGCTCTACGCCGGTAGTGTCGCAATCCATAACGAGGCCAATGGTGCCGGTGGGTGCAATAACAGTGGCCTGCGCGTTGCGGTAGCCATACTGCTCGCCCATCTTCACGGCCTCGTCCCAGGCGCGGGTAGCGGCCTTGAGCAGGTAGTCGGGACAGTACTTGGCGTTGATGCCCATAGGCTTTATCTCGAGGCCTTCGTATGCTTCAGAAGCATCGTATGCGGCAGCGCGGTGATTGCGCATCACCCGCATCATGGCATCGCGGTTCTCGGCAAAACGCGGGAATGCGCCCAGGTGGCGGGCCATCTCGGCACTGGTGCGGTAGGCCACACCATTCATAATGGCGGTGATGGCACCTGCTATGCCGCGGGCCTCGTCGCTATCGTAGGCAATGCCGCTGACCATGAGCATGGAGCCGAGGTTGGCATAACCAAGACCCAGCGTGCGGTAGTCGTAGCTGAGCTGTGCCACCTCGGGCGAAGGGAACTGCGCCATGAGGACAGATATCTCGAGCACCACTGTCCACAAACGGGTCATGTATTCGAAACCGTCTACGTCGAACACACCTGTCTCTTCGTTGAAGAAACGACGGAGATTGAGCGAGGCGAGGTTGCATGCCGTATTGTCTATGAACATGTACTCGCTGCAAGGGTTGGACGCCCTGATGGGGCCACCCGCAGGGCATGTATGCCACTCGTTGATGGTGGTATTGTATTGGGTGCCGGGATCGGCGCAGCGCCATGCGGCATATGCGATCTTTTCCCACAGCTCTTTGGCAGGCACTGTCTTCATGACCTTGCCGGTGCTGCGGGCGGTCATCTCCCAATCGGCATTCTCTTCCAGCTTGCGGAAAAATTCGTTGGGTATGCGCACAGAGTTGTTGGAGTTCTGTCCGGATACGGTGCGGTAGGCTTCGCCTTCGTAGTCGGAAGAATAACCGGCGGCGATAAGTGCAGCCACCTTCTTTTCTTCTTCAACTTTCCAGTTGATGAATTCTGTGATCTCGGGGTGATCGAGATCGAGGCAAACCATCTTGGCGGCACGGCGTGTGGTGCCTCCGCTCTTGATGGCTCCGGCAGCGCGGTCGCCTATCTTGAGGAAGCTCATGAGGCCGCTGGATGTGCCACCACCTGAGAGTTTTTCGCCATCGGCACGGATGTTGGAGTAGTTGGTACCCACGCCGGAACCGTATTTGAAGATGCGCGCCTCGCGCACCCAAAGGTCCATGATGCCGCCTTCGTTTACGAGGTCGTCATCGACGCTGAGGATGAAGCAGGCGTGTGGTTGCGGGCGCTGGTAGGCGTTCTTAGAGCGCTCCAGCTTGCCGGTAGCGGGATCGACGTAGTAGTGACCCTGCGCCTTGCCGTCTATGCCGTAGCTGTTGTAAAGACCGGTATTGAACCACTGCGGCGAGTTGGGCGCGCAGCTTTGGTAAAGGATACTGTAAACGAGCTCTTCGTAAAACACCTGAGCGTCGTGGGCGCTTGCGAAGTAGCCGTATTGCTGCCCCCATGCGCGCCAGCAGTCGGCCAGACGATGGGCTACCTGTTTAACAGATGTTTCGCGACCTGTGGAGCCATCGGGCTGCGGCACACCGGCCTTGCGGAAATACTTCTGTGCAAGTATGTCTGTGGCTATCTGCGACCAATGCTTCGGCACTTCTACATTGGTCATCTCGAATACCTTTTCGCCGTTCGGGTTGCGGATGACCGACGTGCGGTAATCGTACTCGAACATGTCGTAAGGACTAACCCCATCGCGGGTGTAGTGACGGCCAAAAGCAAGGCCCTTATTTTGACTGGCGCTCATGATAAAATATTATTTAGCAGTTAAAGAACTTAGTGTGAGGAATAGCTAAATTATCGAAAAGAACTGCGGAAAGAAACATTTAAAAACTAACACTATTGTGGATAACCTACAGAAAGCAGGCGGGGCAACATGAATATAGATTACAAATATATAAACGGTTCGGTCCTGCAATTTTTGCTAGGTAAAGGTAGGCCAGAGTGCGGTATGACCGTGTTAATAAAATAAGAAGATGAGGGGAGAAATGGGGAGAGAAAAGAGCAAAAAAATGTCCCCACAGAAGCGGGGACAAGCATGAAGTATAATAACGGGAACTGTTAGTTATTGTTGAGCAGTTTGAGACGAAGTGCAGAGGTGCCGGAGCCTGATTTGGAACCGGTGAGTATGAGCGTATATATCTTGCCTGCTGCCAATACCTGTGTGGTAGGCTCTGTTGCTACCACTGTGCTGATATCGGACGGGTCGCCGGCTTTAAGTTCGTAACCACCGGCCGATACCTCGATGAAATCGGTAAATCCGAGCGCGGTGATATCGGTGCCTATGACGGTGGTCTGCGCATTGGCGGTGATCTTGAGATTGTCCTTAGACAGGTTCACAAAACGGATCTTCGACTTGTTGGTTGCGGGTGGGGTCATGTTGTCCTTTACCAGCAAAAACGCGGGCGAAGTGATGAGGCCACCACAGAATGCAGAATAGCTGACGTTGTTCTCGAGCGTAACCGACTGGCTGCTGACAGGCGTGCCCACATTGGTGAGGAAGAAACCCAGCGTGACAGGCGCGCCTGATTTGACGTATTTGTAGCCCGAGTAAGCAGGGAAGGCAATATTGAGCGCGCCCGAAATGGCCACATTATCGACGCGTGCATCTATGGCCGGCAGTGAGCCCGCGCAACCGTTGACAAACATAACACCTGCAGTATTTGCCGGGGCAGGATTGGTCTTTTTGCAGCCATAGCTACCAACTAGTGCCAATGAGAGCAGTGCGAATAAGGCCTTCTTCATAAGAATGAGATCAGTTATTGAACTTCAAAAATAACGGTTTTTGCAACGTGGGCAGTTTCTAAGCCGAGCGCAGGGCGATAAAGAAAGTGGTTCCCTTGCCGAATTCGCTCTCTACCCAGATGTTGCCACCATTGAGTACTGTGAATTCTTTGCAGAGCATGAGCCCTATGCCGGTGCCTTTTTCGTCGGCGGTGCCGGGCATACTACGCATGGGGTTGAAGACGCGTGGCAGCATGGCATCGGGTATGCCGGTACCATTGTCGGCAACGGAGACAATGGCATAACCGGGGCGTGTGGTGGTATCGGCATTGAAAATGATACTTCCACCCAGGTGCGAATACTTGATGGCATTGGAAAACAGGTTGCGGATAATGAAGTCGAAGTGTGTGGCGTCGACCTTTATCTTCAAGCCCTTGGGGACATTGCAGGTGATCTTTATCCCCTTCTCATCTATTACCAGCTTTTTGAGTGCGATACTCTGCCTGATGGTGTCGTTTATGTCTACTTCAGTCTGCTGCAGTCGCACTCCTTTAACCAATGATTGCCCCCAGAAGAGGAGTTTATCGAGCATCTCGGAGGAAGCACGGGCATGCTCTCGAAGACTATCAAGCAGGAATTTCTTTTCTTCCTCATCGGTACGCGGGTCTTCATAAATATCGAGCACGGTGGGAATACCGGAAATAGGCCCGCGTAGGTCGTGCCCGATGATGGAGAAGAGCTTATCCTTCATAATGTTAAGCTCCTTCAGTTCTTCCTGATGTTCTTTCAGCTTTCGGTTGAGGGCGGTGGTGCGACGGTAATAGAAATATAGCACTGCAAGCAAGGCCGCGACGCCAAATGAGATGACTATGAAGAGATTTCGCTGGCGCGCATTCCTGCGGCTTTCCTTTTCGAGTGCATGAACCTGTTCGTAAGACTTCTCAAGCTCGTGAGCGGAGGTGATACCGGACAACTCGGCAGCCTTGTTGATGGAAAAGAGGCTATCGGCGATGTGTTGCTTATTTTCTGTTGCTATAAGGGCCTCGCGGTAGCGACCAAGGTCCTTGAAATAGGATGCCTGCGCTTCGTAAATGGAGACCATGAATGCCTTATTGTGGGTGCTGTCGGCTATCTGCAAGGCTTCTTCGAGGTAGCGTACCGTGGCGGGAATGTCTTTATCCTGAGTGATGGCCGCAAGCGTTAGCAGCATGTTGGAGCGCATCTCGGGCAAGTTGTAGCGCTTGGCAAGTTGGAGACCCTCATCGAGGAAATGAATGGCTCGGTCGGGCTGGCCGGCGTCGAGATAGAACTGACCCAGATAGGAAAGACATTCGACCCGGGCACTGATGAATGACGTGCTGCTGCTGAGTTCGAGGCTATGCATGAACGTGGCAAGCGCTTCGCTCTTGCGGCCTTCCATAGCAAATAATACCCCCTGCATGTTATAGAGGAGGATGACATGTTCTGTAATGGGAAGCGAGCGGCTGTATGTCGCGGCCGAATTGAGGTAACGCGAAGCCGCGGCCGTATCGTTTTGCTGCAGGTACATGCTGGCAAGGTTCATGTAGCAGATCATGGCCCCATCTTTGTTACCTATGCTATCCTGCATCTTGAGCGACTGAATAATGTAACGGGCAGCAACATCAATATTTCCCTTACCGGCCTCGAGCGAACCGATATTCCCGAGCACATCGGCTATTCCCCGTGTGTAATTCACCGACCTGTACAGATCGAGTGCCATCTGCAACCGCTTGGAAGCGCTGCTGATACGTCCCTGTGATTTATCGAGCAAACCGAGCTGGGCAAGTATCATTCCTTCGCCGAGCTTACTGCCATTACCTGTAAAGTAGGAAAGTCCTTTGGTGGCGTAGTACTGAAAAGAATCGCTATTCCTATCGTTGTAATAAACGATGGCATGGGCATAGACAGCGGCCTTCTGTGAGTCGGTTTTCGCAGCGTTGATGTCTGCAGCAAAGTTCGGACCACCGGTTTGCGAAAACGAATACAGAGAACCAACCATACACGACAATAAAACGACCAGACGTTTTATTATGGGCATAGATAGGAGTAGATTACCAATTTATGATACAAAGAAATACTATAAAGCGCCAAATAACAAACAAAATGAATAATTCACACAACTCATTGAATATCACAATACTTTGTTGTCACTTCTTTTGCTGCCAACCGGTATGTGCCCTTTGCAAAGACGCTACAAATGTGTCGACAGGCTGAGCACCGGACACGGCATATTTGCGATCGAGCACAAAGAACGGAACACCGGAGATACCGATCTGGTCTGCCTCCTTGAGATCGGCAGCTACCTCGGCGGCAAATTCGGTGCCGTGAAGCATTTTTTCGACCGCGGCCTTGTCCAGACCTATGGCCACACCGATGGCCGTAAGCGTAGGGATATCATCAATATCCTTGCCATCGGTAAAATATGCCTTAAAGAGGTGCTCTTCAGCCTCCGAGCCAAGCCCGTGCTTCTTTGCCATCTGCAACAGGCGGTGAGCATTGTAAGAATTGGCAACCGTTGTTTTGTCGAAGTTGTACTGCAAGCCGTCGGACTGCGCCATCTGCACTACGGAAGCATGCATCTGCTTTGACTGCTCGAGGCTGATGCCTTTGACCCTTGCCAGATACTGGTAGGCATTTTCTTTGGTGGAGATCTTCTTCATGCCCGGATATAGCTGGAAACTGTGCCAAGTGACCTCGATATCGTCGCGGTGGGCAAACTGAGCGAGTGCTTTTTCGAAACGATGTTTGCCCATGTAACAAAACGGGCAAACCATGTCGGACCAGATCTCTACTTTCATCCTGGGCTGTTGTGTCATTTTCTTCTGTGTTTGGCGCACCTGTGCTGTGGCACCCGCATAGCTGAGGGCCGTAAATAGAACAGTAAAGAGTGCGAGGCGTTTCATAATGCTGCAAGTTACGGGTATACACATGGAAAATGTAATTGCGCTATCTTTACGATGAGTGAAAAGATTGTCAAATTATCTGATTGCCACAATGTTGGTGGTACTGGCTGCCTGCGGCAGCAAGCAGTCTGTGCTTACGTACAAATTGAGAAACATGGCATCGGACACGGTGGACGTTGTATGCGCACGCACAGACAGGCCGGATATTGCAGATACTTTTTGGGTGGGCTTTAAAGAGGAAGTAGTGATAGGCGTGCGGAGCGAAGGCACCGAACATGTAAGCACCTACAAAGAAAACGGATACACATTGGGCAGGTTCTCAAGAATAGACGTGTACCGGCATCACGGGCACAAGAAAAGCACTACCAACTTCCTGAGCACGGCAGTGTGGACCTACGGAGAGCGAAGCAGTACGGCGGCCGACTATAAGGCAACCGTTACCGATAAAGACTTTTAGTGTCTGCGCCGCCTCCGCCTGCCTTTTCCTTCCTCTACCTCCTCAGATCCTGACGGCACAATTGAAGGACTGATCCTGGTGATGCGGCTTGAGAATTGCCTGGACCGGAAATACTGCGGCCAGGAAAGCGCTACGCCATTTGAATTCACTGTGACCAACGTGGTATGAAGATCGAGGTAGGCAGCACTCTCGGGGAAGCTGATCCAGAAGAGTTTCTTCTCTTTTCCATCGGCAGGTGAAATAAACACAGGCGCAAGCGAGCGTATATTTACCCTCATCTCTCCTGTATCCCGGTCGAACGTCCATTCTTCCCTGAGGGACATGCCGGTGAGCACGGGAATATTTCCACTCTGGCCGGGAGCAGAAAATTGCGTCATCAACTTTTTTACAGAATCGGCAGAGAGCAGAACAGACGTCAGCGTATCATCGGCAGACCATGCGCGGATAGCGCCGGTGGATACACCCGCAAGAAGCACCTCGGCAAGCGGGCGACATGTAGGTGACTGCGGCGAGAACATACATTTGTTGACAGGCGACACCGTATCGAGGAAACGCCAGACCGTTTTGTGGAACAATATCTTCCCATCGGGTACAGTATCGGTATATTCCCAGCCGTCGCGGATCGTTTCCCCCTCGCGAACACCATAGGGCATTGTCTGCGCAAGACAAACATGAGCCATCCCAGACAAGAGCAGCACAAACCAATATGACCGTAGCAGGTTCATTTTGCAGGTGTGAAGCGGGTGATCCTTGCTTTGAAATGGCGACCATTGAACACCTCATCCCATGAGTACTGCGCTGTGGCTGAGAACGAGGACAGATAAGCGCGTGAGTCGGGGTAGTAGATCCAAAACATGGCGAATTCTTTTGACTCACCGTTTTTATCAGCTACAACATAAACGGGCGCAATACCCAGAATGCGCACAACCGTCTCGGCCTTGCCCTGCACCAGCAATTCATCTTCTTTAATGAGCCACTTTACTACCGGAAGGGAGAGTACATTCGCGGCAACATCGTTGACGGAGATCTCCTTTGTAAAGCGATCATTTACTGGATCATAAGCCTTGATCTTGCCGCTATTGACACCATCCTTCAGCAACTGGAGCAACTGACTTTTGCCATCATGGAATAAAGCTGGATTACCCTCGACATCAATCTCGCGACACAGACGGGTCTTGGAAACGATGTCGCGCTCGAGGATGGTCTCCCACGGGGTAATGGAGGCAACCTGAGAAAAAAGCGCCTGCGGAGTATGGGCAACAAGTAGAAAAGCAAACAAGACGGTCCGACGCATATGGGGATATTTTGTATGAAGTTACATCAAAACCATCACCCGGTTGCTGTTCCTCATCAGTGTGCCGGAGAGGCAACTACCGACTGAAGCGCGGGGCGTAATGCCCGGGCGCATGCAGCCACATCATGATGATTGACATCTTGAAAATGTGGCACCCGGGCAATTATGGGGACACCGGTGTACGACTCTATGAATGACTCTGATGATGGCTCGGGTGTTCCGTTCATGACAATACCAAGCAATGGTATGCCCCGTTGACGAATCACTTCTACAGCTGCAAGCGTATGGTTGATACTGCCGAGGTAATTCTGCGACACAAGTATTGCCGGCAATTGGAAATGAGCGACAAAATCGGCCATGGTAGCGTTGTGAGATATGGGTGACAGCACCCCTCCGGCGGTCTCTACCAGTAATGGGGCATCAACTTTCGGGAAGAGGAAGGATGTGTGATCGATGAGGATGCCCTCAGCGGCAGCGGCTGTGTGGGGCGATGCAGGCATCTTCAACTGAACCGCCTCGGGGTGCACCCGGGCCGGACCATTGGTGATGAGCCTGCTCACGGTCTCGGTATCACGCTCTTCAAGTCCGGCCTGAACAGGTTTCCAATAGTGGGCGCCGAGCGCTTCGGTCATTACCGCGGATGTGATGGTCTTGCCGATGCCGGTATGGATACCAAGGATGGCTATAACGGGATTGTCGTTTCTCATGCAGAGAGTAGATTAATGAGTTCGTCGATCTGTTGGGGTGTATTGAAACTATGGAGACAGATGCGCAGTCGCTCGCTGCCAAGGGGCACTGTGGGGTGTAAAATAGGATTGACCAAAAAACCGGCATGCTGCAGCCTTTCGGCCAGGGCACGGGTACGATCGTTGCCACCTGTGATCATGGCACGGATGGGTGTAGCGGCATTATTGAAACCGGCGAGCCCGGCATCAGCACCCTTTGTGTTGAAATATTGAATGAGGTGGAGCAAGGGCCCGTTTGAAACATCACCTGATGCAAGCAATTCGTATGCGCGGGCGATAGCCTGAACCGAATGCGGAGGCAATGCCGTTGTATAAATAAATGAACGTGCAAAATTGATGAGGTAGCTGCGAAGGGTGCTGGTACCAACAACCGCTGCGCCGTGGCAACCCATGGCCTTGCCGTAGGTATGCACACGCGCAAAAACACGAGGGGCCAGGCCGAGACTACACACCAACCCTTCGCCCCTGGTGCCGATGACGCCCGTGGCATGAGCTTCGTCGACAATAAGCTGTGCGCCGTAACGGTCACAAAGATCGGCGATGGCCGATAACGGGGCGATGTCGCCATCCATTGAATATACGGCCTCTACCACTACAATAACCTGACCGGAGCCTGCGTGTTTTTGCAGCAAACCTTCAAGTGAAGTAAGGTCGTTGTGGTTGAAATAATATTTGCCCCTGCAGATAGCGAGCCTGATACCATCGAGGATACTCGCATGGCAGAGCTCGTCGTAAATATAAGTAGTGTGGCGACCGGCTATGGACGACAGCAGACCGAGGTTGGCATCGTAACCAGAGTTAAACAAGAGTGCTGCCGAAGCCTGATGAAATGCAGCGATGTGCGCTTCGAGCGTCTCGGCAGCCTCACTATTGCCGGATATGAGCCGCGACCCGGTGGCACCTGTGCCTACGGCATGGGGAACATGCAGCAGCCCTGACTGTGCAAGACCCAGATAGTCGTTTGAACGAAAGTCGATACCGGGTTGATGCTGCGGCAACACCCTGAGGTTGCCGGCATCGGCACGTTGGTTCAGTTTGTCATTGAGGTATTGCTCAATTGTGTTCATGTTCCACGGCTTTCTGACGGGAAGCAGGCTTTCCGTCTGCAAAAGCGGCCTTTGGCGTAAGTCCCAATGTGCGGAACATTTCCATATCGGCATTGTATTCGGGGTTCGGCGTGGTAAGCAGCTTGTCTCCTGCAAAAATGGAATTGGCACCCGCAAGGAAGCACATTGCCTGCTCGGCAACAGACATCTGCAGGCGACCGGCAGAAAGGCGCACAGCTGCCAACGGCATTACTATGCGGGCTGTAGCTACCATGCGCACCAGCTCATCAAACGGCACACGGTCGTTATCACCAAGAGGCGTACCCTCTACCGGTACCAGCGCGTTTATGGGCACTGACCCGGGATGCTGGGGCAGATTGGCCAATGTGTATAGCATACCAATGCGGTCTTCGTGCGTTTCGCCAAGACCTATGATGCCTCCGCTACACACAGATATGCCGGCATTGCGCACATTGCTGAGTGTATTGAGACGGTCGTTGTAAGTGCGGGTAGTGATAACTTCAGAATAGTGTTCTTCTGAAGTATCGATATTGTGGTTGTAGGCATAAAGACCGGCATCAGCCAGCTTTTCTGCCTGCTGGGGTGTGAGCATACCGAGGGTACAACATACCTCAAGGCCAACATTGTTGACAGCCTTCACCATATCCAAAACGCGATCGAAGTCGCGGTTGTCGCGCACCTCGCGCCAGGCAGCACCCATACAGAAACGGGAAGCACCACCGGCCTTGGCATTCTCGGCCGCAGCCACCACCTGATCAACTTTCATGAGCGCCTGCACCTCTATGCCGGTGCTGAAACGCGCAGCCTGAGGACAATAAGCACAGTCTTCGGAACAACCACCGGTTTTTATAGACAGCAAGCTGCTGATCTGCACCTCGCCCAACTTGTGGTACTTGCCATGCACTGCTGCTGCATCGAGTACAAGTTGCAATAGTGGTCTTTCGTAAATTTCCCTGATCTCTTCCTTGCTCCACCTATTTCGGATATCGCTCATTATAAGTTCTTTTCAGAGGGCGAAACTATCAGTTTTCGGGCAATCTGTCAAACACATTTACCATATTCATGTTTTATTAAATCTAAATACGTATTCAAAACTGTTTGATTATCAGCAGAATGCACTATTAGTGAGGAAAGAAAAGACAATCCTATGATAAAACACCTTTTGATACAGTGGCAAAGGAAAGGCCAGCTATTCAATCTTCCTTGGTAACGAACATATCACCGGCTATCCGATCGGCAAAATACTTGCCCTGATCCGTCAATGTCAGTACACGCCCGTTCTGCACCATCCAGTACTTCTCCTGAAAAAGGTGACTACTTTCTTCTGCCGTACCTGCCGTAGTATCGTCCCAGTTGCGGGCAATGTGATCGAGGTCGCAGCCCCATTGGGTGCGCAATGAGGTCATAATGTATTCATTCAGGTGATCGAACGGTGAAAGGACCTCCTCTTCGCGCGCCGGCTTTTTGTCTTCGAGCAACGCCTCGGTATAGGCAATATTATTAGACACATTCCATGCGCGGCGGTGCCGCCCATCGAAAGAATGAGCCGAGGGACCAATACCGAGATACGGCAATCCGCGCCAATAGTTGGTATTGTGGATGGCGTATTGACCCGGCAGGGCAAGATTGGATATCTCGTAATGCTCATAACCCATGGTGCGGGCCGTATCCATCAATATACCGAACTGACCGGCCGCCTGAGCCGCATCCACCGGAACTGCCTTGTTGTTCGCTATGGCATGATGCAATGCCGTACGCTCCTCAACGGTGAGTGCATAGGCCGAGAAGTGCGGTATCTGCAGCTGACGCACCTTGTCCAGATTCTCCTTCCAATGATTATCGGTCATGCCGGGCACACCATATATGAGGTCTATACTCAGCTTATCGAATCCTACATCCTGCGCTCCTTTTATAGCAGCCTCGGCCTGCTGCGCGTTGTGTGCGCGCTTCATATAGTCCAGATCGGGCTGGCGAAAGGATTGGATACCTATGCTGAACCTGTTGACCGGTGTGGACCTGAGCGAGCGGATGTAACCGATATTCAGGTCGTCGGGGTTGGCCTCCAGCGTCACTTCTTTGAGATCGTCTACCCGGAAAGTACGCTGAATGACATCGAACAGGCGGTTGATCTCATCGGCAGAGAGCATGGAGGGCGTGCCACCACCAAAATAGACAGTCTGTACGGGAGTGTCGCCCAGATAATTGCGCTGCAACTCTATCTCAAGCGCCATTGCCCGCAGCACATGGTCTTTATACCGCAAAGAGGTGGAAAAGTGGAAATTGCAGTACACACATGCCTGCCGGCAAAATGGGATGTGCAGGTAAATTCCGGCGGCGGCAGGCTGAGTGGCGTGCAATGACATGGGGCAAAGGTAGCCGATAAGTAGTATGCCGCGCGAAGGCACACATGACATATTGTACTAAAATAACCCTTAATTGCCCGTGCAACCTTACTTTTGCACCCAAATCAAGGATATGCAATTCGACCGGAAAGGCCTGGACAACGATCAGCTGCTGCAATTATATACTGAACTGCTGCGTCCGCGCATGATAGAAGAAAAGATGCTGGTGCTGCTGCGCCAGGGTCGGATCAGTAAATGGTTCAGCGGAATAGGACAGGAAGCGATAGCCGTTGGTGCCACCATGGCGCTGGACGAAGATGAATATGTGATGCCACTGCACCGTAACCTGGGTGTATTCACGGTGCGCAAAATGCCGTTCGACAAACTATTCATGCAATGGCAGGGTCGCAAGGAAGGGTTCAGCAAGGGCAGGGAGCGGTCGTTCCACTTTGGCGCCAACGAGTACCACATATGCGGCATGATATCGCATCTGGGTCCGCAACTGGCAATAGCAGACGGTGTGGCACTGGCGCACAAACTGAAAAAGGAAAAGAAAGTGGCCATGGCCTTCAGCGGCGATGGCGGCACAAGTGAGGGCGACTTTCACGAAGCACTGAATGTGGCTGCAGTTTGGGGCCTGCCTGTGATATTTATTATAGAGAACAATGGCTACGGACTGAGCACGCCTGTGAACGAACAGTTTGTATGCGAGCAACTGGCCGACCGCGCAGCAGGCTATGGCATGCGTGGCATCACCATAGACGGCAACAACATACTGGAAGTATATCGCGAGATAACGAAAGCGCGCGCCTACTGCCTGGCAGAACAAAAGCCAATACTGATTGAGTGTATGACCTTCCGTATGCGTGGGCATGAGGAAGCGAGCGGTGTGAAGTATGTGCCTAAAGAGTTGTTTGAAGAGTGGGGCAAAAAAGATCCTGTGACCAACTTCGAGAACTATCTGAAAGAACAGGGTGTGCTGAATGACACCAAAATAGCTGCTATAAGAGAAACAATACAAAAGGAAATAGAAGCCGGACTGGCAACCGGATTTGAAGCACCACCTGTGACCCCGGACACTGCCGAAGAAATGGCGGATGTTTATGCGCCGTTGAAAGAAGCGGTAATTGCACCAACGACTACAGGCACCGAGAAAAAATTCATACAAGCTATAAGCGAGGGTTTGAAACAGAGCATGGACCGCTACCCCAACCTGGTATTGATGGGGCAGGACATTGCGGAGTATGGAGGTGCCTTTAAAGTGACGGAAGGGTTTGTAGCTACCTATGGCAAAGAGCGTGTGCGCAACACACCACTGTGCGAAAGCGCGATAGTGGGCGCTGCGTTGGGCCTTTCTATAAAAGGCTACAAGGCGATGATGGAGATGCAGTTTGCCGACTTTGTGACGGTAGGCTTCAACCAGATAGTGAACAACCTTGCCAAGATACACTACCGCTGGGGGCAGAATGCCGATGTGGTGGTACGTATGCCTACGGGCGGCGGTGTGGGTGCGGGACCGTTCCACTCGCAGAGCAATGAAGCCTGGTTCACGCATGTACCGGGACTGAAGGTAGTGTACCCGTCCAGCCCGGCTGACGCAAAAGGACTGCTGAATGCGGCGATACAAGACCCGAACCCTGTGATGTTCTTTGAACACAAAGGACTGTACCGTAGTGTGAGCGGCCCGGTGCCGGATGAATACTACACAATTGAGATCGGAAAGGCACGCCACGTGGCGGCGGGCGAGGATATCAGCATCATTACCTATGGCATGGGTGTGCAGTGGGCTACAGCCTTTGCAGCGGCACACCCTGAAATATCGATAGATATACTGGACCTGAGAAGCCTGCTGCCCCTCGACTATGATGCCATACGCGAGGCGGTGAGGCGCACCGGCAAGGTATTGCTGCTGCACGAAGACACACTCTTTGGCGGACTGGGCGGTGAATTGGCGGCATGGATAGCGGAACACTGTTTCGAAATGCTTGATGCGCCACTGGTGCGCTGCGCAAGTCTGGATACGCCGGTTCCGTTCGCTATAGAGCTGGAACAGAACTTTATGGCAAATAAACGCTTGGGCGAGGCAGTACAGAAGCTACTGAACTACTAAAATGAGCGGCACAGTGCCGCCCCGACCCCAAAAAATTATATAACTGCTAAAATTCGGCTGTACCTGACAGTAAGGTGCAGCCGAATTGCAACTTTTCATTACATTCGTCTGCAGAAAAATTATGGTGAAGCACCTGAAACATATATTACCTGTAGCGGCACTGGCGCTCACGCTGGCCGCGTGCGACGGTGGCGGCAAGCCTACGGGCGGCCCTATAGTACTGGGCGACTCGTCCACCATTGTTACAGAGACGGACCAAAGTCAGTTGAAGGACATGGTTACCGACCTGAACCCTGTGATACCACCTGCTGAGAATAAAGATCAGGACCCGACACCAACACCTGACACACCGGCGGCATCAACAAAACCGGCACCTGCGGGCAGCGCAACAACCGCGCCTACCACTGCTGCCAAACCGGCAACACCGGCGGCTGTAGCACCTGCGTCAAGCGGACCTGGGCTGCGTGCAGAGTTTGAAGAAGTGACCATACAGATACCGGGACTTGCGGTGAAACAAGCAGGAAATAAAAACCTGCATAGAGCCAATGGAGCGGTGTACACGCTGACATCCGGCAATGTGAATGGCGGAACCTTACAAGTGAACGGCACTATTACAAAAGTATCTCAGCGCTACCAAACGGTGGTGATGCTGCACAGCAATATGGGTGATATGCTACTGGAACCATTATCGGTAACTACAGACTGGAAAACCGTGAAGGGAGGTAACGGCAACTACCCGATAACAGGTCTTAGCGAGGGCTCGTTGGAATATTATGAGGCCGAGCCGTCAGACATAAGGAATGCAGTACAAAAACTTACCAAACGCCGCCGCATGAATAGCCGCAAGGCGCAGGCATTGCTGAACAGTGTACGCAATACCCGCAACCCGAAGCAGAAACCACTTTCAGTGGAATTGCGGTCGGTGATGTGGAAGATAGATGGCAAGGATGCAAAAGGCCGTGCCTTCTCCAAGCAGGTGCGCGTAGATATTCCTCTGTAGCAATCTCTATTATCAGTTTCTTATTGAACGGCAAGTCCGCTCGTATCTATTTCAAGCGGTACGATACCCGTTTGTACGGCAAACAGCACCAGACCTGCGCGACTATTGACCCTCAGGCGGGTAGATAGCTCATCGCGAAGTTGCTCCAATTCGAGCATTGAAATACCCATCTTCTGGGCTACCATATCATAGCGCATACCCGCTGCCAGATGCGAAAGGAATTGCCGCTCGGTGGCGCTGATCTCTGGTTCCGGTACCTGGCCCGACCGTATGCGCTCGTAAAAATGTTTGGTAGCGAGGTCGGGATAGTACATACCTGTTTTATGAATGGCTACAATAGCCTCCACCAGTTGTTCGGCACCCGAATTTTTTACCAGGTAACCATTGGCGCCGCTCATGATCATACGGATGACGTATTGTTCGAGGTCGAAGATGGTGAAGACCAGCACGCCCATTTGCGGCCATCTGCTGCGTATCTCTCGTATGGTATCGAATCCGTTCATGCGAGGCATGTTGATGTCAACCATACATACATCCGGAAGACGAGCTGCAGCACTTAGCTTCTCGATCAGCTCTACCCCATCGCGCGCCTGAATGTCGACAACGATCGTGTCAACAGGCATCATGAGGCTGCGTTTGTAAATGATGTCACTTACTCCTTCGCGAATAAGATCGTGGTCGTCGCAGTAGGCGACGTGGATAGTGGGGAATGATGTTGTTTCCATGGCATTCAAGTTTTAAAAAAAGAGGGTTTGGTGTGGGGGTGTTACTGCAAAGGTAGGCAGTTTGCTTATCCGAAAAAAACATATTGTATACCGGTGGCAGAGACAAAATTCCAAAAAATGTATTTACCTTTATTACATATCCACCAATTCCATGAAAAACATCTTCCAAAATCTTGTCTTGTTATGTTGTCTGGTGTCACTACCGGCAAGAGGGCAATTTATCACCACCATTACCGGAAAACTGAATGTAGCCGGTACGCGCGATTCCTGCGCAACCTGGGGAGAAGGCTATCCCGCCACGGATGCCTATCTTAATTCTTCATCGTTTGCTATGTGCCGCGACAAATGGGGAAATATCTATGTAGGCGACATAAAAACGGTAAAAAAAATTGACGCAGTTACGGGGATCATCACTACGGTAGCGGGTAATTATACCAGCACATATATGGATATAAGCGACACCATACCGGCCACCAATGCGCTGATAATACCAAGAAGCCTGTGTGCTGACACCACCGGTCATTTGTATATATCTGACAACGGCAACAACAGAGTACTGAAGCTGAACCTTGGTACCGGATATTTTACTACCCATGCGGGAATCGCATCAACATCAGGATATGCAGGAGACGGTGGACCGGCCACCGCAGCCCGTTTGTTCAACATACAACAAATAGCGCTGGACAAATTTGACAATTTATACATTGCCGACTATCAGAACAACCGTATAAGGAGGGTAGATGCCTCAACCGGCATCATAACTACAGTAGCGGGTTCGGGTCCTGTGTGGTCTTCAGTTGGATACACAGGTGACGGCGGGCCGGCAACATCTTCAAAACTTTTTGGCCCCTGGGGCGTTTGTGTAGACCCGGAAGGAAACATAATAATCGCCGACAGGGGCAATAGTGCCATCAGAAAAATAGACGCAGCAACCGGCATCATCACCACCATTGCCGGCACCGGTATTGCAGCCACAACCGGTGGCCTCACGGGACCAGCGACCGCTATAGCACTGGACAGGCCGGCACGAGTTACATCGGATGAATTGGGTAACATCTACATAAGTAGCGGGGACGCAGACGCAACCACTCCAAATGGCGGGCGCATCATGAAGCTGGATAAAGTGAGCGGGATGATCATGCGATTTGCAGGTAGGGGCACGCCACTGTCGGCGCCCATGTCGCCATACCTTCACGACAGCATCAGCACCGACAGCGCGTTTATATCGCCCGGAGAAATGGCATTTGATACCTGCGGCAATCTCTTCTATGCCGACCTGCGCTGCCGGCTGAGGAAAATATGGACCACAATTCCGTGCAAGTCGTATGACACAGGCAGTGGCGGGGGTGGCGGAACCGACACAACGGTCTATACCCCGACTGCGGCAAAAACTGGAGTTGAGGTATTTCCTAACCCAACAACGGGCAGGATATTCATTCAGGGTGTGCCCGAACAAACCGCATTCAGGATAATGGGCATGACTGGCATAGAGCTGAAACAAGTACAGTCACGAAGCGCGGGAAAGGGTGTAATGATAAGAATAGACGAACTGCCGGCGGGTAGCTATCTGCTGGATATGTTACTGCCTGATGGAGAGCGTATAGTGAAGCGCATAGTGAAAACGGAATAGAGCGGAATCCATACAGGGCATCAGTAGATGCTATTGGCTCATTTGACGCATTGCTATGCCTTTATATTACATTTGCGGCATGGATATTCAACAATTATATACCGGCTGTCTAAGCGAAGCGGCCTACTTGATAGCCAGCGATGGCGAAGCGGCAGTAATAGATCCGCTGAGGGATGTGGATACATACGTGCAGATGGCAAAAGAAAAGAATGTGCAGATCAAGTACATCTTTGAAACCCACTTCCATGCCGATTTTGTGAGCGGCCACATAGACCTCGCACAGAAAACCGGTGCGCCCATTATCTATGGCCCGGATACCAATGCCGGCTTCAAGGTGCACGTTGCCAAAGACGGCGAAGAATTTATGGTGGGTAAGCTGAAGATAAAAGCCATACACACACCGGGACACACGCTGGAAAGCACCTGCTACCTGCTGCACGATGAAAGCGGTGCACCCCATTGCATCTTCACCGGCGACACCCTTTTTGTAGGCGACGTGGGCCGTCCGGATCTCTTCAGCGGCAACCTGAGCAAGGAAGAGCTTGCCGGAATGATGTATGAAACGCTGAACAACAAAATAAAACCACTCAACGACAACATCATCGTTTACCCTGCACACGGACCGGGATCGGCATGTGGTAAGAGCCTGGGCCCTGAGACACACAGTACCATTGGCGCGCAGAAAGCAACCAACTACGCACTGAAGGATATGGACAAGGAGACATTCATCAAAACGGTGACAACGGGTCTTTCTACCCCACCGGCCTACTTCCCCATCAATGCCCGCATCAACAAAGAGGGATACACCAGCCTTGATGAGGTATACGAAAAAGGATTGCGTGCTCTGTCGATAGCAGAATTTAAGAACGAGGTAGCTGAGGGCGCACTGATACTGGATACACGCGCTTCAACTGTATTTACCAACGGATTTGTACCTGACTCTATAAGCATAGGGCTGGATGGCCGTTTTGCAGAATGGGCAGGCATATTGCTTCCGTTTGACACACCGATATTGCTGGTTACAGAAGCCGGCAGCGAGAAAGAAAGTGTGACCCGATTGGCGCGTGTGGGCATAGACAATGTGCATGGCTACCTGAAGGGCGGTTATGAAGCTTGGCAGGACGCGGGCGAGCAGATAGACATGATCATAGATATAGAGGCTGATGAATTTGCGATGGACCTGCCGCACGACCCCATGATAGAAGTGATAGATGTGCGCAAGCCGGGTGAGTTTGAAACCGCGCACGTGCGTGGCGCACGCAGCCTGCCGCTGAGCGACCTTACCGACCCGCTGAACATAGCTGTGATAGAAGACGACCGCAACCTGTATGTGCATTGCGCAGGCGGGTACAGATCTGTTATTGCGGCATCACTGCTGAAGCGCCAGGGATTGCACAATCTGCGCAACATCTTGGGCGGATTCGGGGAGATAAAGAACCAAAAGAAAATTCCTGTTGTATATGCAGGCAAGACGGTATAAGCGTAGACGAGTATTATAGTGAAAGGCCGGAGCATGTCTCCGGCTTTTTTTATGCCTCTTCCGATTGTCTGTTGAGGTCTACGAGCATAGCCTTGAGTTCCAAAACTATCTTTTCGAGTGCGTAGGACTGAGCGATATTCAAACTGATCTGTGGCTGCGATGCACCAATAGGTTTAAGATCGCGCAGCACACCGGGCTTTAAGCGCTCCATGTGACCAAGAACGGCGTCAAAAAGCGCGACACATTCGGCAACCTTTTTGTTCAATGCATCAGGGTCTTGTGGGGCATCGGCTATCTTCTTTTCGGCCTGCTCCATATGAATGTTGTTCAGGCTGCGGGTAATGCGCACATTGCAGGTTATAAGGGCATACCAGGCATCAGACTTACGGCGGCCGGGTTCCTGCATATAGCGGTTGAAGGAATCGTACACATTGCTATTGCCCGACTCTGCCAGACGTTTGTATTTGGTCCAATTAGCATGCTCGGCCGGCAAAAAGAATGTGGCCTTGAAATAGTCGTAGTTGGCCGCAACGGCACGGGCCAGGAAGGACGGAAGCAACTTCTTATCCCACGTAGGCAGCAGTAGCCAACCTGCTGCCACGGCCATAAGCGCCCCGCCAATGGTGAACACCACACGGGCCACCATAAGCATATTGCTGTATGACGATTCGATATTGAACAACAACACGAGGTTGAGCGTAATGAAAAATGCCGAGGCGGAGTATTTCTTTTTCGCGAAATAGACCATCAGGATGAACGTGAAGAAGAGCACCACCTCCTGCAGATGGTATCCCTGCGGCAGGTACAATAGGAAGCTACCGGCGAACACCCCCAGCACGGTGCCGGTGATGCGGTCGAATGCTTTCTTTAATGTGGCACCGAAATAAGGCTGGATGACGATCATCACAGAGAATGGCATCCAGAACCCGTGGTCGATATTGTACCACTTGTAAATGAACATAGCCACCGTTGCCGCAACTGCCGACCGGAGCGCGTATTTGAAGGTGAGCGTGTTCATGTTGAACAACGATACAAGGTTGCGAAACAGAAACTTCGGACGGAAGAGGAAGGCTGTTTTAATGAGCGAGTAAGAACGGAAAGCAGGTTTATCGCCGTCCATCTGATCTATGCGGAGGATGGCATTATCGAGCAGGCGGATAGTGCGCTCGGTAAGTTGCAGGATACGGGAGATAGCCATGGCCTCGCGCACATCTGTTGGCAGGGGATACTCCCTGATAAGCGTAATGAGTTTACCCAACCTGTTGACCTGCGATTGGGTCAGCAGCCGCTCCTCGGGGTTCATCGTGATTACGAACGCTGACATGCGTTCTGACGCCTCGCGCAGGGCGTTGAACAAAGAGGCCGCCTTTACCCGAAGACCTTTGTCCAGCTTATGGACGGAGATGTGTTCCATCTCCTCGCCCATGGCAATAACGTTGACCGCCACAAGCCCTGCCACCTTGCGCAACTGCAGCAACTGGTACTTGGCGTTGTCGCGGGTGCTGGCGTTGTTGGCGCTCTGGGCGTAGAATTCAAAGGAGTTATTGAGGGCAGTGCGCACGTCCTTCTCGCGGGCATAGACCTTGGCGAGGCTTCCGGTATAGCCCGGACGATTATCGCTCTGAGACACTGCCTCGGCAAGGTTGGAGATGGAGCGCCACACCAGGGCTATGTGCCTGCGGAATGGCTCCTGCTCGGGCATAAAGGCAGAAGCCACCAAGCCCACAACAACGGGCCACAGAATACCTATGCCCACCAACCCCATTCGATGCTGCAACTCGTCGGGCGTTGCTGTAGGGAATGCATTGCTTACGATGAACAACAGATAAAAGCAGATAGCAAGCCCACTGGCTCGGTCGCCTAGGTTTTTGAGCAGTGTAGCCACAAAGCCCACGCCGAACATAACGAGGCAGCCCAACCAGATACTACCGCCTGTTACAGAACCCATGACGGCAGAAAACACACCTAATGCGGCCGCCGCGAGCAACGCACGCAATCGCCATGCAAAAGAACCCTTGAGCTCTATCCACGAAACGGCCTCAGCAGTCAGGGTGATCCACACCGCATCGCTGATGCGGCCGGTGAGGATGCCCCACACAATGGGCACAGTACCCGACAAGGCCATGCGGAAGCCCCAGCTGAGCATAGGCTCCATGCTCTCTTCCTGCAACAGCTTATTCAGCCTTTTATATGACTCTAAGTATGCCACGTTATCTGATGGTGCAAAAGTAACTGCCTGCTATGAGTTGTAGGTTATTGTCGGAACTACAAGCTACAACATTGTTGTAAGAAAATGTTAAATACAGCCACCACAGCCCGATGCAGCAGCTATAGCAATGGTGCGTATCTTTTTGTTTCGTTCTTTTACATAGATTTTTTCAACACACAAGGAGACATCTGTCTCCGCACGCTATTTATGAAACACCTATTGACGCTCTTCGTCTTTGTGCTGGGGCTTTCTGTCGCCGGCATCGCACAACCCTACACCATCAGGGGAACTGTTACAGATACGCTGAATGCCACCCGCCTGGGTACGGCATCGGTGGTGCTGATCCGCACATCCGATTCTGTTATAGAGACACATACCCGCACGAACGGAAATGGTGAATTCGTTGCCCTGGTAAAAAAGCAGGGTAAGTATTTCTTCCGTGTCAACTTCCCGGGATTTGCCGACTATATAGATGTGCTGAACGTAAAGAAGAACATGGACCTGGGCGACTTGCCGATGGTATCTAAATCGCACCTGCTCGCAGAGTTCGTATTAACGCAGCAGGTATCCGCTATAAAGATAAAGGGAGACACCACAGAATACATGGCCGACAGCTTTAAGGTGCGCGAAGGCGCAACCGTAGAGGACCTGCTTAAAAAACTCCCGGGCATACAGGTGGACAAAAACGGGCAGGTGATAGCCCAGGGTGAAACTGTACAGAAGATATTGGTGGACGGTGAAGAATTTTTCTCGGATGACCCTAAAGTAGTGACCAAGGGCCTGCAGGCCGACGCCGTGAAAAAAGTGCAGGTGTATGACAAGAAGAGCGACCAGGCCGACTTCACGGGTATAGATGACGGACAGAAAACAAAGACCATCAATCTGGAACTGAAAGAAGATAAGAAGAAGGGATACTTCGGGAAGGCAGATGCAGGCGGTGGATCAGACGGCTTCTTCCAAAATCAGGCCATGTTCAATGCATTCCGCGCAAAACGACAACTCTCTGCTTTTGGCATTGCTTCCAATACCGATAAGGTGGGACTCGGCTGGCAGGACAGTGACAAGTTCGGCGGTGGCAACGGATCTACCATGATCACTGAAGACGGATCCTTTGTGACCACCGCGCGCAGCGATGAAGACTTCTCGGGCTGGAACGGCAAATACAATGGTGAGGGCCTGCCGAGCACATGGACCGGAGGCGCGCACTATGCCAATAAGTGGAACGAATCGAAACACCATCTCACGTCCAACTATCGTTTTGCCCGGCAGAATGTGGACATTGACGGGGTAACCGCCAACCAGTACCAACTGACAGACTCAATAAGGGTGACGGACATGACCAAGAAGCAGTTCAGCACCGGTGACAGGCATGGCTTTGACGTGATGTATGAATGGCAGATAGACAGCAACACCAGCGTAAAGATCACATCAAATGCGGGTGTAAAGGAATCATTCACTTACTCAAAGTATCGCACTGCCAACTTCTTTAAAGCCAGTGATGCACCGGACACCAGCTATAACGACCGCCTCATTACGAGCGATGCGAACGCGCAGTTCATCAATACCGACTTCCTGTTGCGGAAGAAATTTGCAAAAAAGGGCCGCACACTTTCAATCGACGCGAAGGAGAACTTTAAAGACTCGAAAAGCACAGGCGTGCTGGAAAGCGATATATACAAGAACAATTCCACTTTCAATCTGCCTACCCGCCAGCAGAAGATCAACAACAGCAATACATTGGCGTTCTCGGGAAGGGCAACCTATACAGAACCGCTGTCAAAGGTTTTATACACTGAGATCGGCTATGGCCTGACTGTAAATAACAGCACAGCGGAAAATAAATCATTCGACAGCCTTGCCGGTAGCGGAACCACGAAGTATAGTGATGTTCCGGTTGACTCGCTGAGCAGTGAGTACAAATTCAACATTCAGACACACTCCGCAGGGTTGAACTTCAAATTTGTGTTCAAGGACTATAACTTCTCATTAGGTAGTGACGTATCCAGAACCGACTACCTGCAGACCGACATCATGCGTGGTAACGCAACTATCAAACGTGGCTTCAACAACCTGTTCCCCAAGGCGGCCTTCACTTATCGTTTCGGCAAGCAAACCAGCCTTAATTTCAATTACCAGGGCAGCACCTCTCAGCCAACCATAGCGCAGATGCAGCCATTCCAGCAGAACGTGGACCCGCTGAACGTAGTAGAGGGCAACAGCCAATTAAGGCAATCATTCACCAACAGGGTATCGCTGCGTTTCAACGACTACAAGATCTTGCAGAACCGATACCTGTGGGCCAATGCATCTTTCAGTACCATATCAGATGCTATAAGCACAGAGCAGACAGTGACCGGCCCGCTCAGCAAAACGAAGTACATTAACGTGGACGGCAACTACAACGGATTCGGATATGTGGGCTATGGCTTCAAGATAGGCAAGAGCGATTTCATGCTGGGCGCACAAGCCAACGGTTCTGTTTATCGTGTAAACAGTGTGATAAACAGTAGCAAAGTTACAAGCGACAACAGCAATGTGTCCTTCGGTCCGTATCTGAACTATGACAAAGAGGATAAATTTGAGTTCCAATGGAATCCCGAGATCTCTTACAATACAAATATCTCTTCAAACAATCCTGCCGCTATCAACTACTACATCTTCAATAATGAGTTTAACGGATCGGCGCAGTTGCCCAAGAAATTCCAGGTGGGCACATCGGTGGATATGATGTTCCGCGAAAAAACGGCTGTCTTCACCACCAACAATAACGTGATAAAGTGGAACGCCTGGGTAGAAAAGAAACTGCTGAAGAACGGACAGTTGGCCATTCGTGCATCAGTATTCGACATACTGAACCAGAACCTCGGCTTCAGCCGCACAGCCAACGGCAGCATCCTGACCCAGAACAGCTACAACACCATTCGCAGATACGCCATGCTGAACGTGATCTGGAATTTCAGCCACACACCTGCAGGCGCGCCACCGCCATCGGGCGGCGGCATGCGCATGAGACATTAATTATAGACCCTTTCGAAAATATTACTACAATGAGGAAGCACACAATACTGCTGATAGTACTGACCATAATTGCCTGGCGCACCACGGCACAACATACCTACTACGGTAAAATAGAATTCGAACGCAAAGTGAACATGCATGCCCAGATGGCCGAAATGGAAGGCAATACATGGGTGGAGAAAATGAAGGCACAAATGCCGAAGTTCAATACCACCTACTTCGACATGATATTTGACACGAGCCACATCATGTACAAACCCGGTCGCGAGGTGGAGGCGAGCAACATGTTCAAGATGTTTGGCGGAGGCCCTGCTACGGACAATGTTGTTCTTACCGATCTGCATGCAGCTACTGTGAAAGCGGCCAAGGCGGTGTTCGATCAGAAGTTCTTTGTGCAGGACACCATGCGTGTCATGGACTGGAAAGAGCGCGACGAGATACGCACCATAGCCAACTACAAATGCCGCAAGGCGGTGGGGCGCATCTGCGATACCGTTTATGTGGTTGCATTCTACACAGAAGACATTCCTGTGAGCGGTGGCCCCGAAATGTTCGGCGGCCTGCCGGGCATGATCCTGGAACTGGCAATACCGCGCCTGCACACCACATGGGTAGCCAACAAGGTAGAAGTAACGCCGCCTAAGGAAACCGATTTTGTGATCTCAGAAAAGGGAAAGAAGGTGAACCAGAAAGAGCTGCACGACACTATCTACGACAGCTTTAAGAAATGGGGCAGCATGGCCAACAGAAATGTGTGGTGGGTGGTACTATAAGCACTGCTATGCTTTGGGCTTCACGCGCATACCCTCCAGGAAGGTGAGTACGTCCTTCATCCTTCGGATCCTGTCTACTACCAGCAGGAAGTTTTTCCCAACCTGTTTCAGACGTGCATTAATGGTGCGATTCTGTATGTAGGCGAGGATATGATTGAAGGTCTCTGATTCGAAATACGGAGAATCGGGATTGCTGACAAAATACAGGCGCATCTGCTCATTCTTTAGTATCAGCTTCTCAAAGCCCAGCTGACAGGCTATCTGCCTGCTGCGCAATGTAGTGAACAGATCTTCCACCTGCGGCGGTATCGGGCCGAACCTATCCTGCAGCTCCAGCGCGAACTTATTCAGCTCTTCATCAGTCTCCAGATCATCGAGCTGCGTGTACAGCGATAGACGTTCGGTGATATTTTCCACGTACGTATCAGGTATCAGTATCTCCAGATCCGTATCAATAGTACAGTCGCTCACAAAGTCCTGCTTGCGCTCCAGCTCTTCTTTGAAGACATCTTTAAAGTCTGTGGTGCGCAGTTCACGCATCGCTTCGGCCAATATCTTCTGGTACATTTCAAAGCCTATCTCGGCAATGAAGCCACTCTGCTCGCCACCCAGCAAGTTGCCGGCACCACGGATATCCAGGTCGCGCATGGCTATCTGGAACCCACTACCCAATTCGTTAAACTGCTCCAATGTCTGAAGGCGTTTGCGACTATCGCCCGGCAACAGGCTCATTGGTGGAGCCAACAAGTAACAGAATGCCTTTTTATTGCTACGCCCCACCCTGCCCCTCAACTGGTGCAGATCGCTGAGGCCAAACTGATGGGCGTTGTTGACGATGATGGTATTGGCATTAGCAATGTCCACACCGCTCTCCACAATGTTGGTACAGCACAGCACATCATATTCCTTCTCAATAAACTTGTATAACGCATCTTCAAGCTGATGTCCTTCCATCTGCCCGTGTGCCATACCTATGCTGAGGTCGGGACACAGGTTGCGCAGTAAGGTCATCATCTCCGGCAGACTCTGCACCCTGTTGTGTATGAAGAATACCTGGCCGCCTCGCTCTGTCTCGTAGTAAATAGCTTCTCTGATAGCATATTCATCAAATACCAGCACCTCGGTGTGCACCGGTTGTCGGTTTGGCGGCGGCGTATTG
>JACSRV010000148.1 GCA_014879545.1 Chitinophagaceae bacterium
TTACTCAGTAGGTACACACAACATCACCTGGACTGTTACAGACGTGAACGGTAATACTGCAACTGCAACTCAGACAATTACTGTAGTTGACAACCAGAACCCAACGATCACTGCACCTGCAAACGTTACAGTTAATGCAAACAGCGGTGCATGTAATGCGACAGGTTATGACCTGGGTTCAGCAACAACTGCTGATAACTGCGGAGTAGCAGGCGTTACCAGCGATGATGCAGGTACTTACTCAGTAGGTACACACAACATCACATGGACTGTTACAGACGTGAATGGCAATACTGCAACTGCAACACAAACGATCACTGTGGTTGACAACCAGAACCCTGTAGCAAGCTGCCAGAACTATACACTTAATCTGTCAGGTGGCAGCGGTTCTATCACTGCAGCAAACGTGGACAACGGTAGTTCTGATAACTGCGGTATCGCTTCTATGACGGTTAGTCCATCTACCTTCACTTGCGCAAACGCGGGAGCGAACACAGTAACACTTACTGTTACAGACGTCAACGGTAATGTATCTACTTGCAATGCTACTGTAACAGTACAGTATCAGCCATCTGCATCTATCTCAATAACACCTGCAAATACTACGTACACAGGCGGAGTTGCAAACAACATCTATCTGGGATATGGACCGCAGAGTGCTACACTTACTGCAAATACTACAGGTGGATCAGGATTCACTTATTCATGGACACCGGGCACACGCCTGAGCTGCACTACATGCCAGAGCCCTGTGTTCACGCCAACTGCTGCGGGTACATACGTGTACACAGTAACTGTTACCAACAGCAATGGCTGCAGCACAACTGCGACAGTGAGCATGTGTGTGATAGACGCGCGCGACGCATCGAACAGCAACAAAGTGATCCTTTGTCACGTTCCTCCGGGCAATCCGTCAAATCCACAGACACTTTCTATAGCAATGAGCGCAGTGCCATCACACCTTACGAACCACGCGGGCGACAGGCTGGGATCATGCGCATCAAGCTGCGGAACATCTGCTAAAGAAGGAATGCCTATCGCTGCAGAGGTTGTGAACGAGAACAACTTCAGCATGCTGGTATATCCTAACCCAACAACAAGCGACATTAATATTGACATCGAGAGCGAGCTCAGCAATGTAGCCGACATCGTGATCTTCGATATGACCGGTCGTGTAGTAGAGGTGTTGAAAGCACAATCAACAGGTACATCTATCAAAGCAGGCAGCAATCTACCTGCAGGAATGTACATCCTTGAAGTAAGGCAGAATGAGATCTCACGCAAAGTTAAGATCACGAAGCTTTAATTCGGGAAGATCGATATGAAAAGGGCGCTCAGAAATGAGCGCCCTTTTTTATATTTTCATCGCATACTGATTATGGCTTCCATTTTATAGCACACCCTACTGACTTAGTTGTTGCCACCGGCACCGGCTCGTTTCGCAGCAATGCGTCAACTGCATTTTTTACAAAGGAGTTTTTCACTTTTTCCGGCTCAGCGCCATTGTCGTCTACAGATCCGCTGTACTTCACTATCCACTTGCCTTTTTCTTTAAAGACAACAAAGGCATGTGGTGTTTTCACAGCACCAAATGCGCGAGCCACTTCCTGAGTCTCGTCAAAAAGATAAGGGAAGTTATAATGCTCTTCCCTGGCGCGTCTTGCCATCTCTTCAAAGTTGTCCTCTGGCACAGCAATAGCGTCATTCGAACTGATTGCCAGCAGGTAGATCCCTTTCGCGCTGTATTCTTTGTTCATTGCGTTCATCCGCTCCTGATACAGCTTCGCGAACGGGCAATGGTTGCAAGTAAAAACAACGATGAAGCCGCGTGCATTCTTGTACCCGTTCAGCGATATCGTTTTGTTGTCTGTGCTCTTCAGGCTGAAGTCCTTCACTTTGTCGCCGGGCTTGTAGCCTGCCATGGCGGCCATATTCAAAGCCATGGCCAGAGCTGTGGTTATTATTGGTTTTATCAGGTTCATTGTTCCGGTCAGTTGAGGGTTTGTAATACTGTTATTCCATCAGGTAAGACTTAATATAGCTGCCTCCTTCAGTGTCTGTAAGGCGCAGGAAGTACATACCCTTTGCCAATGCCGACACGTTCAGTTCAGCTCGCTCTGCATTCAGCGCTACCTCGAATACCTGTTGTCCGTGCAGGTTGATAACGGATGCATGTTTGATCACGATGCCGTTCTCCATCTCAAAGTTGATAACTCCCTTCGTCGGGTTAGGGTAGAGTTTCATTTTTGCGTTCTTCACCTTATTCATGATGCCTGCCGGACTGTTGCCCACTACGAATTGTCCCATCATGCCAAGGTCTTCATGCAGTGCAATGTGACAGTGGAACATGTAGGGTTTTAAAGAGTCCGAGTAGTCATTAAATTTCGCAATGAATCTCACAGTCTGGTTCGCGGGTACGAAGATCACGTCCTTCCATCCATCCTGATAGGCCGGTGGTGCAGCTCCATTTATTGTCAGCACATGGAACTCTACATCGTGAATATGGAAAGGATGGCCAAAGCCCGATGTGCTCTTTATCTCCCAAATTTCGGTGTTATCCAGCGGCACATGGTAGTCTATCTCGTCCATCTCGAAGAACTTGTGGTTGATTAGGAATGTAGGTCCGCCACCTCCTATAGCGCTGTCAGAGATCGTAACGGTTCTGGTGACTACGGCAGATGACTCCGGATAGAAGGTATTTGTGGTAAGTGTGGTGGGGATAGTGGTTATGGGGCTGGCAGTTGGCGCTCCTATGTTCAGATGTAGTATGTTGAAGTCTGCATGGCCGAGAGCGTTGGCAAATGGGCCGCCGGGAAACGACTCTCCGCCAGGCACTTGAGGCGCCAGCGACGCATTGAACGCCTTAAGGTCTACACTCGTGCCGTTCTGGCCTGTACAGTTCACAAGTATTTCAACACGTTCGCCTGCAGAAAGCAGGAAACGCGTTACGGGTACCGGCGCATTCACCAGTCCGCCATCAGTGGTGATCACATAGAACGTGCGATTGTCGCTGAAGCCTATATTGTACGAGCGTTCTGTTGCTGCATCGAGTAGGCGCAGCCGAACCACCTGTGCGGGTATTGTGCGCTGCGCGCGTACCACTCCGTTTGTCATCATGCTGTCGCCGTAGTGTGCTACCACAAATTGGTTTAGCGCGTCAAACTTCCGGTCTGTGAGCATCACAGGAATATCATCTACACCATAGGTGCGTGGCAGGTTCAGTGCGCTTTCAGTTGCATCGCGCACTATTATCATGCCCCCAATGCCCATGGTCAGTTGCTCCTCGGCCATCATATGCAGGTGCGGGTGATACCAGTAGGTCGCAGCGTTGTTATCCACTTTCCAGTAGGGGCTCCAGGTGGTGAATGGTGGTATTGGCTGGTGTGGCCCTCCGTCCATGATAGCAGGTAGGTGCATGCCGTGCCAGTGTATGGTGGTGGTATCTGCCAGGCGGTTCTCTACATTGATGTGGACAACATCGCCCTTATTCCATATAAGTGTTGGCCCCCAGAAGTTACCGTTTATGCCTCCTGTGATGGTCTGATTCCCCGTTAGTATCTGCGTGAATGTATCCCTTATGGTAAGGTTGAACGTGGTTCCGCTCAGTGTATCAGGTATTTTCAGTGCGTTATATTGGGCGGTGGTAGTTCCGGCAGTGGCAAGGCCCAGTGCCACAAACAGTGCGGTTTTTAGCTTCATTGGTTGTAGTTTTTGGAATGTGTCTGAGTGTTTGACGATCAAACTCCGTTTTTCCTTCGTTCTTCCATTCGTTATCCAAGGAATCCTGTCAAAAAAAGAAGGCCGTTCCTTTCGGGAACGGCCTTCGCTTATTATCCGGTATGCTGGATTACAGCGTACGTTTTACTTCTACTTCTTCGAATCCTTCTATGATATCGCCAATGCGCAGGTCGTTGTAGTTTTTCACCATCAGACCGCACTCGTAGCCGTAGTTTACTTCTTTTACGTCGTCTTTGAATCGTTTCAGAGAGCTGAGTTCGCCTGTGTAAACCACTATTCCTTCGCGAACGATGTTCAGTTTTGTCTGGCGGGTCATCTTGCCATCCAGTACATAACATCCGGCAATCGTTCCCACACCATTGATCTTGTAGATCTCGCGCACCTCGATGTTGGCCACTGTCTTCTTTTCCACTTTTGGTTCCAGCAGACCTTCCATGGCGCTCTTGATCTCTTCGATCGCGTCGTAGATGATCGAGTAAGTACGTATCTCGATGTTCTCCTGTTCCGCCAGACGTGCAGCCTGCATAGACGGACGAACCTGGAAGCCGAGGATGATAGCGTCTGACGCGGTAGCGAGCAATACATCGCTTTCCGTGATCTGACCCACACCCTTGTGCACCACATTCACCGCTACTTCTTCTGTCGACAATTTCTGCAGCGAGTCGCTCAGCGCCTCTACAGAACCATCGAAGTCGCCCTTGATGATAACACCCAGTTCCTTGAAGTTTCCGAGGGCCAGACGGCGACCGATCTCGTCGAGGGTAATGTGCTTGCGTGCACGTATGCCCTGTTCACGCATGATCTGCGCACGGTGGTTGGCCACTTCTTTTGCTTCATTCTCGTCTTCAAATACTTTGAACTTCTCACCGGCCTGTGGTGCACCGTTCAGACCAAGTACCTGTACCGGTGTAGATGGTCCTGCCGTCTTAACGCGTTGTCCGCGTTCGTTGAACATTGCCTTGATTTTACCGAAGTACTGACCGCATACGGCCATTTCGCCCTGATTGAGTGTACCATTCTGAATGAGGATAGTACTCTGGTAACCACGACCTTTATCGAGCGAGGCTTCAATCACACTTCCTGATGCCATTCTGTTAGGGTTGGCTTTCAGTTCCAGCATTTCTGCCTCCAGACCTATCTTCTCAAGAAGCAGGTCTATGTTCAGGCCTTTTTTAGCCGATATTTCCTGACTCTGGAATTTACCACCCCAGTCTTCAACAAGTATGTTCATCTGGGCCAGCTGTTCCTTGATCTTCTCAGGGTTAGCGCCCTCTTTATCTATTTTGTTGATCGCGAAGATCATCGGCAGGTTGGCTGCCTGTGCGTGCGATATCGCTTCCTTGGTTTGTGGCATTATCGCATCGTCCGCAGCAACCACTATCACGGCTACGTCAGCCACTTTGGCACCACGGGCACGCATCGCGGTAAACGCTTCGTGACCCGGAGTATCGAGGAAGGTGATCTTTTTGCCGGTTGCAGTTACTACACGGTAAGCACCAATGTGCTGCGTGATACCTCCGGCCTCACCGGCCACAACGTTTGCACTCCTTATATAGTCGAGCAATGAGGTCTTACCATGGTCAACGTGACCCATGATAGTTACGATAGGTGCACGTGGCTCCATATCTTCTTCATTGTCCTCTTCTTCTTCTATGTCTTCAGCCTCCTGCTCCAGATTTATGAACTCTACGTCGAAACCAAATTCGCTCGCCACCAGTTCTATCACCTCAGCATCAAGACGCTGATTGATAGACACCATGATACCCAAACTCATACACTTGCTGATCACCTCTGCAAAGCTTACATCAAGCAGGCTGGCCAACTCGCTCACCGAAATGAACTCGGTCACCTGTATCAGGTTACCTTGCTCTGAATTCTCGGCGGCTGCGCGTTTCTCAGCCATTTCGTCGCGTTTGTTACGACGGTATTTTGCTTTCAGGTTTTTGCCACGGGTAGATCCGGTGAGCTTTGCCTGTGTTTCGCGTATCTTATCCTGAATTGCTTTTGTATCGATCTCCTGCTGTTGTGCTGAAACCGGAGCGTTGCGCATGTCCCGGCGGCCATCCCTGCCGGCTGGTCCGCGACGATCGCCACCCGGACGGTTGTCGGGGCGTTGACCCGGGGCGCCACCCGGACCTCGGCGATCCCTGTTGGGGAAGCCGCCCGATGCACCGCCGCGATTGGGCTGTCCGCTCGGAACTCCCTGACCGGGTCCCCTGTTTTCGCCCGGTTTGCCCGGTTCAGGTTTTTTATCAACAGGTATGCGCTTGCGTTTCCGCTTTTCGCGTGGGTCGATGCGACCTGAAGCCTGAGATACAGGTAATTCGATCCTTCCTATGATTTTCGGACCCTCCAGTTTCGGTGCGCGCATTTCAATGTGCTCCGGCTTGTTGGTGTCGTCATTATCAGTTTCTTCTGTTGTCACTTGCGGCGCAGGTGGTGCGACTACAGGCGTCGGAGCAGCTACAGGTGCAGGTGCAGGAGCTTCCTCCACAACCGCAGGTGCAGTTGCTGCAACTTCTTCGGTTTTTTCTGTGGGTTCAGCAACTTCTTTTTTAGTAGCCTCTTTTTTCTTTGCAGCACCTTTCTTTGGCCTCGACTCAAGGTTCAGCTGATCCAGGTCGATCTTTCCGATTATGTTCGGTCCGCCGATCTTAGGCGCTTTCACGTCCACATGCTCGGGCTCGGCGGGTGCCGGCGGAGGAGCGGGTGTTTCAGCCACCTTCTTAGATGCTTTTGCAGGTGCAGGAGCTTCTTCTGTTTTTTCTACTACAGGAGGAGCCGGCGCCTCTGCAACCGGCTTGGCTGGTGATTCTGCAACCACCGGCTGTGGTTCAGCCGGTTTCTCTTTAGGTTTTTCCTCAACTACAGGTTTCGCCTTCACTTCCGGCGCTTTCGCCGCAGGCTCTTCCTTCTTGTCTTTCGCAGTGATATCGAGGTCTTCTTTCGACTTCTTGATGCTGTCAAGCAATGAACCCTTTGGCAACGCTATATTCTCACTGCGTTGCTTGTCTTTTTTGTCCTGGGCAAACTCCACCTGCAGGGCACTATACATCTGCTCTGTAAGTTTCGTACTCGGGTTGCTGCTTATTTCAAAGCCTTTCTCGGTCAGGAACTCAACGAGTGTTTCCTTTCCGATATTGAACTCCTTCGCTGCCGCTAGCAACCTGGGTGTATTTGTTGTTGTACTCATTCTTGTTTTTTCCTTATCAGATATTTGTCAAAAAGCCCTGCGAGACCCTTGCCCAGTCTACAAACCTACGCCATTTTTCACTGAAAATGGCATAATGGGGCATTACTTATTCGTTATTACATAAGAACAATAATGGTTTAAAGGTTATTGTTCTTCGTTAAATTCTGCTTCCAAAATCCTGCGCACATCCCTCACTGTCTCTTCTTCAAGGTCGGTACGGCGCACCAACTCATCGGCCGACAATTCCAATACGCTAAGTGCGGTGTCGCAACCAATACGCTTGAACTCGTCTATCACCCATGGTTCTATCTCATCGCTGAATTCGTCCAGATCGATGTCGTATTCAACATCTTCTTTCACATCACGGTACACATCTATGCTGTAACCGGTAAGTTCCTGTGCCAGCTTGATGTTCACGCCTTTCTTGCCTATCGCCAGTGATACCTGATCAGGATCCAGATAAACATCAGCCTTCATGGTCTCGTTATTGAGTTCCATTTTGTTGATGCGGGCAGGCGTAAGCGCACGCTGCAACAACAGCTGTATGTTATTAGTGAAGTTGATGATGTCTATATTCTCATTGCGCAGTTCGCGAACGATACCATGGATACGGCTACCTTTCATACCCACACATGCACCCACCGGATCTATACGGTCGTCATAGCTTTCTACGGCTACTTTAGCACGCTCACCCGGCTCACGAACGATTTTCTTGATCACTATCAGGCCATCCATGATCTCAGGAACCTCTATTTCCAGCAATTTCTCAAGGAATGAAGGATGGGTACGACTCAGAATGATGATCGGAGAGTTGTTGCGCATCTCCACTTTTTTCACCACTGCTCGTACGGTCTCTCCTTTTTTGAAGAAATCGGTCGGAATCTGCTCCGACTTAGGCATGATGAGCTCATTACCCTCGTCATCAAGAAGTAATATTTCTTTTTTCCATATCTGGTATACTTCCCCGTTGATGATGTCACCAACACGGTCAGCATATTTCTTGAGCAGATTGTTCTTTTTCAGGTCGCCAATACGGGCAGCCAGTGTTTGCTTAGCGGCCAGAATAGCCCTGCGGCCGAAGTTGCGCACGTCCACTTCTTCATACACTTCCTCGCCAACGCTATAGTCGGGCTCTATTTTGATAGCCTCAGAATAAGGTATCTGCAGGTTCTCATCTTCTACCATGCCATCTTCTACAATCTCACGACGCCTGAAGATCTCAAGGTCACCCGTCTGGTCGTTTACGATAACGTCGAAGTTTTCGTCCGTCACGTACTTTTTACGTAGCAACGTCTTGAAAACGTCTTCCAACACCTTCATAAGGGTAGGCCTGTCAATGTTCTCGGCTTCTTTGAACTCCTGGAAGTAGCTCGGGGTGTGGGAAGAGAGGCCAGACAGCT
>JACSRV010000215.1 GCA_014879545.1 Chitinophagaceae bacterium
GGTGTATCCAATCATTTACATGTTGCGGCTCGTAAAGCCATTATGTCCCAGCCGGGTCTCCTTGCGTGGCCGTGCGCGCAGCAGGGACCCGGCGGCATCAATTGAAGAACGCTGCCATTGTCTGTATTGATTCACCGGCCATTCAGGCGTATCCAATCATTTACATGTTGCGGCTCGTTTATGTCCCAGCAGGGTCTCCTCGTGTGGCCGTGCGCGCAGCAGGGACCCGGCGGCACCAATTGAAGAACGCTGCCGTTGTTTGTATTGATTCACCTCCCATTCTGGTGTATCCAATCATTTACATGTTGCGGCTGGTAAAGCCATGGGCGTCCCAATTCATAAAATCTTGCAGAACTGTGCACATAATCGGTCATGTCGGCAACTAACGACCATTTCTTGTTCATTGGGTTGGAATGAATGTAATCCAGTTTTTGTTGAATGAACGTATACGTCTCACACAGCTTGATATCAGAAGAGTCTTCAAATACGACATGCCTTTGACCCTTGTTCCTGTCAGACTGTAATACGCCACCTTCTAATAAAGACTGTAATCCTGCATCTTCCATTTGCTGGATCCTACTCACAATATCATAGGCCATAAATCTTTTACCATTCCCTACAACCGTATTGATGCTGTTTTTGCAGGTAATGTATCCCACAAGAACGTGCACGTGGTTTGGCATTATTACATACCCCAGGATACTATGACCATTCGCCTTCAACGAATCAAACCATTTGTACACAAGGTCATAACTATTGGTTATTCTGAACAAAGGAATCCACTTGAAGTTTGTAAACGTAATGAAGTAGATACCCGTGTCGAAAGAATGAGGACTTTTTACCGGCATGATACTGAAAATAAGAAAGTATCATCAATGAACAGGATCGTTCACGGAATAAAATTTTGCTCACGTGCTGAAATACCGCCGGGTCCCTGCTACGCTCACGGCTATGCGAGGAGACCCGGCTGGGACGTTAAACAGTATTTTGACTTTAGCTTTCAAATAATATTCGTCCCAGCAGTGAATCAAACAGGGGCCATCCAAGTTGAGGCCATGCGTTGCATCATAAGTTGAAATATCGACAAGGTTATTTTGATTGGACTCATATAATAGTTGGAGCTGGTTACGTCCCAGCCGGGTCTCCTCGCATAGCCGTGAGCGCAGCATGGACCCGGCGGCACCAATTGACTTTAAAATTGTGTTAGGGTTTGATCTCAATAACAGTACCCACCGGGGTATGATCGAAAAGATCGTCGAGTTCAGCGTTTGTAATAGCAATACAACCGGCAGTCCAGTCTGCCAGGTGTTGAAAACGGCCTATGAAACCCAGGCCATTTTGCAGGCCGTGTATTTTTATATCTCCACCGGGTGATCTGCCCAGCCGTTCGGCAGTTGCCTTGTCGAGCGTGTTCGGGTAACTGACGCCTAGATTTTTGTGATACCTGCTTTTTGTGGTCTTGTCGTTAATGTAGTAAACGCCTTCAGGTGTTTTCTTGTCGCCTTCGAACTGTTTGTGGCCAACGGGATTGCCGCCAAGTGCAATTGTGTACGTCGCCAGGATGGTATCGTGAGCATACACTTCCATTTTGCGAACAGATTTGCGAACAACAATTTTTGTGACAAGCTTTCCCGATGGAATTTTCTCAATAGGATACAAGCTGTACGACAACAGGCCACAGACAAGTAGGAGAGGAAGGAAATATCTCATTTCAAAAATATTGTCTGGTGAAGTGCCTCTGAGAACAATGACCGCATCCGGCAGCAGATGTCATGCGAATATACATGCTTTTATGGGTTGGTTTTAAGAGCCGGCCGTACACGCTTCCTGAGACATTGCTTCCACACATTACTTCCGGCCTTATAAAAATGGCGTTAAGAAAAATGACGGAACGCAGCGGCCGCAAAATCTATGGAGGTAGAAGTTTCTATGCTAATAGTAGCGAAGGCACAGTAGCGAAAGTGGCAATGATAGATATCTATATTTTGCAGCGGAGTGCAGCCATTTTTTAGCCAATTTTTATACAGCCTTGATTTTTTGGTTCTTTTGCATCAAGGCAAAAGAACAATAAGAGAATAAACCATCTGTGAAATCCCACTTATCTGCGATTCAGACAATTTTTGAAAATGCTCAGTGCTGGCGAACGGTATCGTTTATGGTGTGGACCTTGTAGCTGAGGAAGGTTATTATAGACACCAGCTCATCGGTAGTGACGCGGGTCTCCGGCAGCGCGCGTTCGTGGTCAGCATTGTCCAGGCGGATACCATAACCGGCAAGCTTGTCGGCAGGGAAAATGGGTATGTGTTCACGACGGCCCTTTTTAGTGTTGTGGCAGCGTGCGCAGTTTTCCTCATACAACGCCTTGCCCTTTTGCCAGTCGCGCATATATTGGTCGCGCACAGTTGTGCTCATCTCTGCCGGAAAACTATAGTGCACCGCATTGCGGCGGGTGGCGCAGGATGCCGCTATGAGTAATGATAATATTGCTGTGTAGGTTTTTGCGTTCATATATCAATATATGCCCCCCGGCACACGGGCATTCAGTTCTTTGCTGCGCGAACGGGGTAATGATGCCGGTGGAATAGCCGGCGGAATATCTTCGTTGAGTGTGTGAAGAAAAGAGATGATCGCGTTCTTCTCATAAACAGAGAGATGTAACGAGTCGGGCGAAAGGGTCTGGTTGGGTACATCTAACCCGTGTCCGGTACCACCACCTGCGTCATAGAAGTCTATCACCTGCATCAGCGTGCTGAAAACACCATTGTGCATGTGGGGCGCTGTGCGGGCAATGTTGCGCAGGGTGCCCGTGCGGAAAGCGCGGTGTGTCTCCGGGGCGGGGTTCACACCATAGCGGCCTGTATCGGCACTCAGCGCAGTATAGAGTGTATCGGCAGGGGTGCCAAGCACTTCAAACTCGGAACCGATATAGGGAGGCTTCACACCGTTGAACAGGGGCAGGAAATGACAAGTGCCGCATTGTGCCTTGCCCATAAAGAGATTAAAGCCCTGTTGGGCGGCGGGTGCAAGTGTGCGTTGTTTGTTCATGGCAGAGTCGAACAGCGAATACCCGTTGCTGAACGATGCGTAGTAGGTAGTAATGGCGGAGATGATGTGGTCTTCTGAAACGGAATTGTATGCGGGTGTGGCATCCAATAGTCTGCTGAAGATGCGTTTATAGTCGGCACATTGCAACACGCGTGTGGTTATGTCGGCGCGTGTGCAGCCCATTTCGGCAGGGTTGGTGATAACACCTGTAGCCTGCTGCTGCAGGGTATAGTGGCTGCCATCGGCCATAAGCAGATGATTGAACTGACTATTGACGAGGGAGGGTGTGTTGCGTGGCAAACGATCTTTCGCGTTGAGGTGCAGGGCTGTTTGTACTGATGTGTCGGTGAAACACTGTTGTGGTTTGTGGCAAGAGGCGCAGGCGCGTTTTCCATTGGCCGACAGTAGCGGATCGAAAAACAACATGCGACCGACATTTTCAATGGCAGCCAGCGTGGCGGTATCATCTACCCGAAGAAAAACACCCTTCGTGTTCTGTCCGTTATAAAGACGTTTGTCGAAAATGGAAGAAGCCTGCTTGTTCAATGCATAGTCCAGTAAGTTATGACTGATGACCCTGTGTTGAAGGATCAACTGTTGATTAATAGTATAGAGTGGATCTACATAATTGCGGATGAAGGTGTAATGATCGAACTGATGGGTAGAAGGTGGCTGTTTTGAAACGAACAGCCGCATACTATCGAACAGCCTGCAGTAGTTTGCCGGCAATGCCTGTGCCGGGAATGCCTGCGCAAAAGCGGTGTAAGTAAGAGCGGTCTCATCGAGCAGGTGGCGCAACTCGGGTATGGTGCTGCGTGCATCGGGGCTCTCGAAACCGGTGGTATATATCGCAGCGAGATTGAGCAGCAACAGACGGTTGCACAGGTAGAAGTGGTGATAGGTGGAGAGCTGCGTGGTGATGGAATCGTGGGTGAAGATCGCAGAGGCATCGATGGCTTCTTTAACAAGGCGCAGCAGTGTGTCGCGGTTGGGGGCCGGTTCGTGCAGATGTTGCCAGGCAAGTGTAAAACCGGCACCCGTTCGTCTGTATGGCTTTTCGAATTTTTCAAAAACCTCGGTCTCCCACTCCACCGGCAGCGGACCATTGATGTGTTTGTATGCCAGCGGTTCCAGGTAACGCAGCCAGAAGTCGGCCGCCTTCATGGTAAAACGCGCGCGTGTTATTGCCGAGTCTATACGTGCAATGACAGAAGTGTCAGAGAGGTCAGCGGCGGCAATGATCTGAAGGAGCTCTTCAGCCGCCGACCGCAACGCGGACACTTTGGTCAGATAATGGGTGGAATAGACAGGAGGGGTGCCGCTGCGCGAGCAAATGCACAGCCAGGCGGTGGCTACCACCAGCAACACCACTACGGTTCTTTTTATATGCCCGCTACCCATCGCACGAAGGAAAAAACAGACTGCGAAGGTATCGGGGCTGTATTGCGCCATTGTTACGGCAACTTAACGGGAATGTTATGTGCCGTTGTGCAATGGTGGTTTCATAGGGCGATGCCCAATGCTAAAGGAACATGGATCATAGGCGGGAAGAAGGAGAATATGCGATATAAAGGAGCAGTGTTACGAATCAGAGCAAGGATATGAGCGCTATGACCCAGCCGGATAGAACATAAAGTCCGAGTAATATCCCTATAACAGCAAACAGTTTATTGCGACGGAAACTGCGAAGCCCGGGTATGCCGAATGCTATTGCCAACGCAGCAGGTAAGACGAAAAGTCCCACGCCGGGATAGAAAATAATTGCTATCACTCCGAGCAGCAAAGATACGGTGCCCCGCCATCCGCTTTCGCGTCCGGAGCGTTTGCCCGGCGTAGCAAATTGAGAGGAAGGTAAGAGAGGCAGTGGTGACTCATGGACCGAACCCGATGGTGCGGGTTGCCCCGGGGCTTGCGCATGAATGACGATGGCTGCCGATGCCGGCGCGAGCGACAGCGGAACAAAGAACAGTGATAAAAGGACGAACCAGAGAACACGCATGGCGATATGGAGTTTTGGGAGGTGAAGATATTAAACCGCGCCGGCAAAGTGAAAATAGTGTTGATTTGTATAAACCGATAAGGGACGGATGTTCCCGATGTTCCGAAGGGCATCGGGAACAGGGAATACAAACCGTTCTCCGAACGAGTTCATTTTGCCAACGCCAAACGGCTTTCCTACTGCATTCAGGCAAAAGAACAATAGAAGAAAATTCTGTCATACCCCCAAAATCGCACTATCATAGATTTTTGTTCTTGCTCCTTTCCGGTATTTGGCAGAAATTTATGTAGCGGAAGATCGGCTATGTGTTTCATAGCAAAAATTCAGGGTCACGATAGTTGAGTGTATACCTTTTTCAGGACGATGCAACCTATCGGCAGGCAAGCACTGAGAAGCTACTGCGCTCCCGAAAGCATTCAGAATGGGAAGCAAATGGGAAGCAGGTGGGAAGTTTTTGGGAAGCAAGTGAGAAGCAAGTGAGAAGTTTTTGGGAAGCAAGTGGGAAGTTTTACCTGTCCCGAAAGCATTCGGGACGAAGCAAAACTTCCCACACACCCATTGATAATCAATAAAAACACCCCGAAATGCGCACCTGCATGGTCGGCAGGCAGGGAAACAAAAAAATTTGCGCACGGTGAGAAGCAAACTGTAGCCACTCCGGCTGAAAGGAGCATGGGTGCACGCAGTATAGATGTGCAGAATGATTAACTTTGTTGCACACATTACACAAGGGTTTTATGCAGGCATATCTGGATCTGGTTCAGCACATATTGGATACGGGCGTAGAAAAAAGCGACCGTACAGGCACAGGCACCATCAGCTGTTTCGGGTATCAGATGCGATTTGATCTGCAGGAAGGTTTCCCGATGGTGACCACCAAGAAGCTGCACCTGCGGTCTATAATACATGAGTTGCTCTGGTTTCTGAAAGGAGACACCAATATTGCCTACCTCAAGGAGCACGGAGTGAGCATATGGGACGAATGGGCGGATGAGAACGGAGACCTGGGTCCGGTATATGGCCACCAATGGCGCAGCTGGACCGGTGCAGACGGAAAGACGTATGACCAGATAAAGGATGTGCTGCACCAGCTAAAGACCAACCCCGACAGCCGACGCATGATAGTGAACGCCTGGAATGTGGCCGACCTGCCGAAGATGAAGCTGAGTCCGTGCCATGCATTGTTCCAGTTTTATGTGGCCAATGGCCGCCTGTCGTGCCAGCTATACCAGCGAAGCGCGGACGTGTTTCTGGGTGTGCCGTTCAACATCGCGTCTTATGCCCTGCTGACCATGATGATGGCGCAGGTGTGCGGACTGCAACCGGGCGAATTCGTGCACACCTTCGGAGATGTGCACCTGTATAGCAACCATGTGGACCAGGCAAAGCTGCAGCTGACGCGAAAGCCGTTTCCGCTGCCAAAAATGAAGCTGAACCCCGACGTAAAAGACCTTTTTGACTTCAAATACGAGGATTTTACGCTGGAAGGGTATGAAAGTCACCCGGCTATAAAGGCGCCTGTGGCAGTTTAGGCAGGGCAGTTGAAAGATAAATGAAATGTTATTTCGTACAATCTTTTTTAGTTTTAGAATAATAGCAATATTTTTGCATCAAATAAAACTACGACAATGAAAAAACACTTTCTTTTACTGGCGGGCGCAGCGGTGATCCTTGCGTCTTGCGGCGGTGAGAACAAAACCGAAGACGCAGGCCAGACACAGGCTCAGGTTGATTCTGCAGTGAATGCAGGATTTGTCTGGATTCTCTTTTTTTCAATTCTTTTGGTTCGGGAAAGGCGTATTGATTTTGCACTCATTTTGGGACTTATCGGAGGAGTGGCGCTTCTTGCCAAATCGTCCTCACGGATGTTTCTTGCAATAGCGGCGCTTGCTCCTGTACTGCTTATCGGAGAGAAACCGCGATCATTGGTATCAAAAACCATCAATTATTGGCTGCTTCTTGGAGCGGCGATTTTCATGAGTCTTATTTTCTACAACGTTCAGAGGCTCTCTCCATATTTTCATTATGTCGAGCTGAAAAATACAACCTTCGTCATGACGCTTGGCGAATTTCTCATGACCCCGTTTGCCTACGTGCATAATTTTGGATACATCCCACTCTATATCGCCTGGGAATCAGGCTGGGTCATTATTGTCCCTGCAATGTTGGGATTGATTCTTCTCTTTCGGAAGGATGTAAAGCTTGCAGTCTATCTATCTTTCTTCCTGATTGCACCCTATATTGCAATCGGATTTTTTGCAAAAATATTATTTCCCAGATACATTCTTTTTTACAGCACGCTTGTTGTGATTTTTGCAGTGTATTATCTGCTTCAGATCAAAAAGCAATACAATATGATTGCAGCACTGTTTGCACTGCTTTTTTCAATGTCGGTTTTGAATTATGCACTGCTTTTTGATCCTGCAAAAGCATTTTTCCCTCCGGTCGACCGGGGACAATATGTTGAAGGTGCAACCGCGGTCTGGGGTGCTCGGGATCTCATGAAGTATCTGCAGGATCAGGCAAAAACCAAGCCCGTTCTGGTTCTTGCTGAGGGTGATTTCGGACTTGCGGCAGATGTGCTTAAAGTTTTTAACTATGACGGAGACAATGTTGAAGTCAAAGGATTCTGGCCTCTTGAAGAGGCTACTCTCTTGGAATATCAGACTGAGCTTCTGTCTCGGGATGTCTATGTGGTATTTTCTCACCGCGAGGATTTCCCTCCTCACTGGCCGATTGAGCTTGTTGAGGAATACCGAAAACCTGCGGGCAATGAAATACTCTATCTCTTTCGACTCCGTGGAGAGACTGCAGTTGCCTCTCTTCGAGCCCAGTAACTCATGAAACATTCTGTCATCCGATTGTCTGCACTCCTTTGTATCATTTTGTGTGTCGGTTTTTTGGTCTTTCGCTCCCTGAATCCGTTTGACTTGCAGATTTTCACGGGACATGATGAAACGCAGGCGACACGAATAAGCGAATTCCGACTCAATCTAACTGAAGGAATAATACCACCGAGACTTGCTCCCAATATGTCCCACGGGCTTGGGTATCCTGTGTTCAATTATTACGCACCAACGGCGTACTGGATCACGAGTCTCTTGACGTTTACCGGACTTTCTGTAGTTCAGGCTCTCGAGACAAGCTATATTGCAGCGCTTATATGGGGAGGGATCGGAATGCATCTGTTTCTTCGAA
>JACSRV010000216.1 GCA_014879545.1 Chitinophagaceae bacterium
TCGTCAGCAGATCGATCTCGTGTCACCTGATTATTACAAGGATGAAATAGGTTATCAGGACGTAATTGATGCGAGAAAGAATTTGGCGGCACTTTCCACAGATGTAGCAATACACGCCAATAGCAGTGATGTAGTGATCGAGATGCCTGCAGGTTTGAAAGAAAAAGCACTATCCGGTGAAGTGAAATTCTATTGCCCGGTGAATAAGGACTGGGATAGGGTATATAAGATCGGAAATGGCAATGAATTGAAGATATCACGTGCCGAACTGAAAAACACACGCTACGTAGTTAAGGTGGACATAAAAGCTGATGGTAAAGCGTATTATCAGGAATCTGAACTTCAACTGCACGACTGATGACAACGGCAACTATGACAATGGCCTTGTTGATGGGGTTTGCCGGTAGTCTGCATTGTGCCGGCATGTGTGGTCCTATTGTCTGGATCATGCCATTTCAGGCATTTACGGGTGCAAAGAGGGTTGCGGCAATTACTCTTTATCACCTCGCCCGTATTTCTGTGTATGCAGGCATGGCAATGGTGTTGTTTTCTTTTCGCGGATTTTTCAATCCACGTATCCAACAGTACTTGTCGTTGGGCATGGGGGTCGCCCTTCTCGTGATAGGAGCCCTCTCGTTTTTTGCGCATAGCTTGGGGCATATTCGGTTGCCCTGGGAGGAGCAGATCAAACGTAAACTTGGTGGTGTCATTGGTAAACCCGGTCTTGGAGCCATCACAGCTGCCGGATTCCTCAATGGGCTTTTGCCCTGTGGTTTGGTGTATATGGCATTATCTGCCGCAATCACCCTTCCAACACCGGCTCAGGCAGCCGGCATGATCTATTTGTTTGGGTTGGGTACCGTTCCTATGCTTGCCGGCATCACTGTCCTTCGTCAAAAGGCTCATTTTTTGAGAAGCCCTCAGTTGAAGAAACTTGTACCACTGACGGTTTTTATGTTTGGTTTTCTTTTCGTTTTGAGAGGTGCCAATCTCGGCATTCCCTACCTGAGCCCCAAAGTTTCTATGACCGGTGGTGCTGTAAAAGCAGCATGCTGTCATAAGAATTAAAGGTAGTGTTAATATAAACCTGATCAAGGTCATCTTTCTAAAGATTTCACAGGCATATCTTAGCAGATTTTGCTGTTTCTATGAAATCTCCGAAAAATAATGGTCATTCAACACCCGGTGGTGAAGATTTTGTAGTAGATTTAGGCATGCCATTTACTACATTGAATAATGACACTTTTGCGGCGTTGTTCAACTATGCCAGTATCGGGATCCTCATCACCAATGATGGTGGAGTTATCCAAATGGCCAATACGCACATTGAGACGCAGTTTGGTTATGAAAGGGGAGAGCTCATTGGCAAAAAGGTAGAGATACTGATACCTCCTCGGTACGCAAAGAATCACGAAAATCATAGGAAAGGTTTTAATAAGAACCCGCATAGCAGGCCGATGGGCCTTGGGATGGAGCTTGCCGGGATAAGGAAAAATGGTGAGGAATTTCCGGTAGAGGTAAGTTTAGGACACTACTCGGTAGATGGAGACAGTTATGCGCTGGCATTTGTCAATGACATCACTCAGCGAAAGGAGACCGAGCAAGCCATCATTGAGCTAAATGCGCACCTAGAGGAGAAAGTAAAAGAGGGTTCACAGTCGTTGGCCATCACAGTAGAACAGTTGGGTAAGCAGATGCGGGAGACTGAAAGGAAGGATGCCGAGTTGGAGCGTGTGAATACTTTCCTGAATAATATCTGGAATCATGCCGGGGCAATCATTTTTGTGTGTGATGTGAACGGAATTGTCCAGTTTTTTAATCCTGCCGCAGAGAAGGCCTTTGGTTATACATCTTCTCAGGTGCTCAATAAGATCAGTTTGTTGAAGTTTCATCTGCCATCTGAACTTGAAAAGAAAGCTGAGGAATTGAGTGGACTATGTTCCCGCAAAGTGAAACCGGATTTTGATGTGTTTGCTACTGCGGTTTCGTTGAACGTAAGTAATAATCAGGAGTGGCATCTGGTGCGTAAAGACGGTTCAACGTTTTACGCGTCGTTGAATATGACGCCACTCAGAGATCACCACCACGATGTTTCGAACTATCTAGGTATCGTCATTGACATTTCAGAGAAAAAGAAAGCGGAAACAGAACTTCTTTCTGCTTTAGAAAAAGAGCGTGAATTGAACGAACTGAAGTCGAGATTTGTGTCAATGGCGTCGCACGAATTCAGAACGCCCCTTAGCGCGGTGCTTTCCTCTGCCTATTTATTGTCGCGATACACGAAAGAAGAGGAACAACCACAGCGCGAGAAACATATTCAGCGAATTGTGGCATCGGTCACATCTCTTACTGAAATTCTCAACGACTTTCTGTCAGTAGGAAAGATCGAAGAGGGTGATATTCATGCCAATTTCAGGTCGTATGATATTAAAGAACAAATGCATGATGTGATGCAGGACGTTCACCACTTATTGAAAAAAGGACAGCATATAAATTATAGTCACAGCGGTAAGTCGCAGACTGTGTTTCTGGACCAGTCGATGATGAAACATATTGTGACAAATTTATTGTCTAACGCGGTGAAATTTTCGAACGAAGGTTCCGAAATTTGCCTCAATACTGAAATAAAAGGTAAAAAGATAGTTATAAGTGTGAAGGATCAAGGTATTGGTATCCCTGATGACGACCGAAAAGACCTTTTCAAACGGTTTTTCAGGTCGTCAAATGTTACAAACATTCAGGGTACCGGACTGGGGCTTCATATTGTACACAAATAAACATAATTAATGTGTAAAAACATTTATCTTGAGAGCAAGATTTGTTATGGAACAAAATTTACAATAACGTTCAATAATAAAAATAATGCATAGGATATTGATAATTGAGGATAACGAAGATATCAGAGAGAATGTCGCTGAAATTCTCACGTTGTCGGATTATGAAGTGTTGATGGCGCCGAATGGCAAGGAAGGGATCTCTGTTGCTCAGGCTCAGGAACCTGATCTGATCATTTGCGATATTATGATGCCCGGAATAGATGGTTACGGCGTATTGCATGTGTTGCATAAAGATCCTAAAACTCAGAATATCCCTTTTATTTTTCTTACCTCCAAGAGTGAACGTAGCGATTTCAGGGCTGCGATGGAATTGGGTGCGGATGACTATATTACCAAGCCGTTTTCCGGCAACGAGTTGTTGCATGCCATTCAGAGTAGGTTGAGAAAAGTCAGCGTATTGAAAAAGGCTTTATCATCCGACATTGCCGGGGTGAACGAACTTATTTCTACGATAGACAATAAGCGCACGCTGGAACAATTGGCTGAGGAGAGCAATGTCAATACCTACAAAAAGAAGCAGTTGGTGTTTAAAGAGGGGCAGAATCCCCATTATTTGTACTACATAATCAAGGGGAAAATAAAGACTTTTAAAACACATGAAGATGGTAAGGACCTGGTAATGGATCTTTATAATAGCGGTGACTTTTTTGGCTATACAACCTTGCTTGAAGGTGGAGCATATAAAGAAAATGCTGAGACCATGGAAGAGTGCGAACTTGCCCTGATACCGAGAAAGGACTTTGAAGATCTTGTAAATAGCAACCCCGCTGTTGCGAAAAAGTTCATTTCTCTGCTTGCGAAAAACGTGGTAGATAAAGAAAACAGTCTTCTTGGCATTGCGTACAATACGCTACGTAAAAAGGTTGCCGAAGCATTGATCAGCCTTGAGAAAAAGTATCATACCAATAAAAAGGAGCCATTCCAGATAGATATCAGCAGAGATGATCTTGCCACAATTGCAGGTACAGCTTCAGAATCGCTTATCAGGACTCTGAGTGACTTCAAAAGCGAGAACCTTATTGATATCAAAAGCGGAAAGGTGATCATCACCGACGAAAAGAAGCTGATCAACCTCATCAGATAGTGTTCTGTTGGGGCTACTCCAGCTCTTCAGGTTTTATCTTTTTTAGTTTGATGCCTCTGATTTGAGTGAGTTTTCCTGTGCAGGCCTCTTCGTGAATGACCGGAATACCTGTCTTTATGAGGCAGAAGAGTTGCAGTTCTTGTTTGTAGATGGTTGCTTCATTTTGTTTCAGAATGTAGAGCACCTCACCCATCGATGGGTAGTCGAATTCAATTTCATACAACTGTTCTATCCACTTTTCTACTTTGCTGCATTGGGCCAGTGCATCTGCGGTAGCTGTTCTGTATGCATTTATAAGTCCGGGTACGCCGAGTAGGGTGCCGCCGAAGTAGCGTACAACTACTACCAGTACATTGGTTAATCCCATGCTGTCTATCTGCCCCAGTATTGGTTTGCCTGCGCTTCCGGCGGGTTCACCATCGTCATTAGCTCTGTATTGAGTGCCGTCAGTGCCAAGGCGCCAAGCCAAACAATGGTGAACAGCTTTGGGGTGCTCTTTTTTTAACCGAATGATCCGGTCTTTTATCTGAGCAAGCGTTTGAACAGGGTATGCATAAGCCAGAAATTTACTTCCCCGGTCTCTGAAATCGGCAGTACTTTCTTTAAGAATAGTCGTGTATTTGTCAATCATGGTCAGCGCTTGCTCAGGTATTGTTCAAGTACAGGAGTCATTGACGCAACAGTCCTGTTTTTATAGTCAAAACACACCATGCCGGTCTTAGCGTGCGCTACTTCTATTTCCTTTCCTTCCCTGATTGTCCAGATGCGATACAGCAGATCAAAGCGCACACTAGTCACGTCTGTCGCGTAAACTTCCACGTCCAGTGTGTCTCCATAAAACGCTTCTGCCTTATAAGCGATCATCACGTCGGCCATTATCATGCTGTTTCCACCGGCATTCATTTCTGTGTAGTTGTTCTGTGCCAACACCTGCATGCGCGCCTCGTGAATTATAGATAGAATTGAATCGTTGCCAACGTGGTTGCCGTAGTTTATATCGCTGATCCTCACCGGTATAAGGACTACTCCTAATGGATTGTGCTCGGGAAATTGTATTTTTACACGACTCATAAAACACCTCCTTATTATGAAAATTATTTGTGTCGGACGAAATTACGCAGATCATGCGAAAGAGCTTAAAAATGACCTCCCAACAACGCCGGTTCTTTTTATGAAACCTAAGTCGGCAATATTGCTACCGGGCAAACCATTTTTGTATCCTGAATTTACTGATGATCTGCACTATGAGTGTGAGTTGGTTATCAGGATCTGCAAAAACGGTAAATATGTTCAGGCAAGACAGGCTCACAATTATTATGATTCAATGACTGTTGGTATCGACTTTACAGCGAGGGACATACAAAGGGAGCAGCAGAAGAAAGGATTACCGTGGGAGATAGCAAAAGCATTTGACGGATCGGCCGTGGTTGGCGATTTCATTCCCTCTCCTGCAGGTGGCATTTCGGGCGATATTCAATTCAGGCTTGATAAAAACGGGGAAACAGTTCAGGTGGGTATTACATCGCAGATGATATTTTCCGTCGACAAGATCATTGAATATGCATCTCAGTTCTTTACGCTGAACATTGGCGATCTGATATTTACAGGTACACCGGCAGGAGTTGGTCCCGTTGTTACCACCGACGTGCTTGAAGGTTATCTCGGCGACAAAAAGTTGCTCGATGTCGCCATACGCTAAACTACTTTGACGAGGTCAGGAAGGTTCCTTTCATGTCATCCTGCAGGAAGTGAAGGTCGAAATATCCTCTTAAAATGTCGCCGTTCACCTCGGTGATCACGATTTTACCGGTTCGGGCAGTGATGCCGGTCGTTCCGTCTTTGTACATGCCCGTGTTGCCGGTCATATTCCCGCCGGGGCCTCTGTAATCCACCAGAAAAGTCTTCTTTGTACCTGTATATCCGGTCAATCCAATGCTCATACTTTTCTGCCCGTCGGCTGTTGTGCCGGTGATAAAGATGTTCCCATTCTGAGGATTATCTGTACGCACGTCATTTGTTGTCCAGATGGTGTCACCATTCAGGGCAAATGCCATCCGTGTAGGCACGGGATTGCTTTTCTTTTTGTTACATGCAACTGCAAAGGTCAGTGGCAGTAGGAAAATAAATATCGACTTGATCGTCATTTATAGAGCAGATTTATGGTGTAAAGTTTTTTTGAGGGCTAATGGAGGTCATCCAAAAGGTTCGGTCGGCGTTCTTTCGTGCGTTTCAATGATTCCTCATATCTCCAATTTTCAATCTTCTTCGGGTCTCCGCATAGCAAAACTTCGGGCACCTTCCAGCCTCTGAAATCGGCTGGCCTTGTATATACCGGAGGAGCCAGTAGCCCATCCTGAAACGAATCGAACAGAGCGGATGTTTCATCGTTAAGCACTCCGGGTAGTAGTCTGCCCACAGCATCAACCACTACCGCAGCTGCCAGCTCTCCGCCACTCAATACGTAATCGCCTATTGACAACTCACGTGTTACATAGTGCTGTCTGATCCGGTCGTCAACACCTTTGTAGTGGCCGCAAATGATGATCATGTTTTCCCTGAGAGACAAGGTGTTTGCAGTCTTTTGGTCAAACAATACGCCGTCGGGGGTCATGTAAATGATCTCTTCATAGGTGCGTTCAGCCATCAGCTTATCCAAAAGGATCGCCAATGGTTCGGGCATCATGACCATTCCGGCGCCACCCCCGAATTGGTAGTCATCGACCTGTCCCTGTTTGTAGGGGGTGTAATCGCGCAGGTTGTGGGTATGTATCTCAAGCAAGCCCCTGTCTTTTGCCCTTTTCATCATAGAGTGACTGAAGGGGCTTTCCAGCAGATCGGGCACCACTGTTATAATATCTATTCTCATTATTCGTTTCTTTAATTATACACCTCCAGCAGTCCCTCCGGCAGATTGGTCTTAAGGATTTTTCCCTTCACATCTATTCCTTCAAGGGTTGCATCAACCAACGGTATCAATGCTTCATTTCCCCTGTAATCAATCTTTCCGATCCACTGAGCACCTGTTTGCATTACGTCTTCTATTTTGCCTATGTTTCCGTAATGGGCATCCAGCACGGTGAAACCTATCCACATCAAAGGAGACTCCTGCACCAGGCCAGCAAGTAGTGACTCGTCCACATATACGTGCTTTGTAACCAGCTTTTTTGCTGCAGCCTGAGTGTCAACTTCTTCTATTGTGATAAGGAATTCATCAGGATTCATGGTTTTACAGGTGGCCACAAAATGCGGAATGAAACTTCCTTTTTGCATCTCCACCATAAGCACCGCTCCTTTTTCCAGCCATTTCGAGTCATTTGTGATGTTTGTCATCACCAAAGAACCATTAAGGCCGTGAGTTGCTACAATTTTTCCTATCCTTATCATCTTGGAGCAAAGATAACGGCGTTTTTTAAGTTCAGAGTATTTCATTGGGCCAAAGAAAATCAACGTCAGGTGACCATGATTAGTGGGTACTCCGATAATTTGTGCGAAATTTGAGAAAAGTGAATATTATGTACAACAACACTCCTAGTCCGGAGATCAATCCGAGGCCATCGCAGCCGGAAATAAAGCCTATACATCCTCAGGAACCGGGGCAGCCGCAACCACGTCCGGAAGTTAAGCCTGATCGCGATCCTGCAACCAGACCTTTGCCGCAGGAGGTGCCACCCGGGAAAAAAGGATAACAACGAGCAGACAAAAGGTTATTTGGTTTTTGGCGTAGCAAACAATTTATAGACGTCGTTGTAATAAGTGATTGAGTCGTTGTCGATACCCACAGGCAGATACACTACAAACACTGGTATTTTGTTGTCTGTTTTTAAGGTAATGGGTTCCAGTCCCTCAATGCAAGCTTTGATGAGATTTGTATCCACTCGATTATCAAGGAGTTTGTTGGCGAGTTCGATGGGTTTTTCCAACCTTATGCAGCCGTGGCTCAGAAACCATGTATTACGTAGGAATGCCAGTTTATAGTTGGTGTCGTGCATATACACGTGAAAAGGGTCAGTGAGATTGAATTTTATTACCCCCAGTGAATTGTCGCAGCCGGTGCATTGCCTGAATGTGTATGGAAAGTTTGATGCATTGTAAGCGTTCCAGTTGATGGTAGACGCGTTGATCTCGCGTCCCCGACTGTCCAGGACTTGCATGTTCATTTCATCAAGCGTTTTGCGGTTAGCTTTTACTTTGGGCAATATTTCTTTAACGGCAATGCTTCTCGGGACATTCCAGTAAGGATATAGCACCACTTCATAACACCAGGTAGAAAATCGTGGTGTTTTTGTTTTTGGCTTGCCGGTCACCACTTTC
>JACSRV010000075.1 GCA_014879545.1 Chitinophagaceae bacterium
AAAACAACAAAAAAATAATTATTCTTTTATCCGTCTCGTTCCTTCGGCTCTTCACTGCAAGTGAACTATCGTAAAATTAGTTGATAATTTCATAATTGCCAAGTGTACGATTGCGATAGCTCACATACTTTTCACGGCTCGGTTTTAACACCTTCCCTCGTTTTAATTAGTAACTTTGGCATCCAATCTGTAACGGATGAAAATAAAATCTTTCCTTGCAAAACCCTACGCATACATTGTGCATGCAAGGGTGCGTAAGGGTATGGCAACAGCGGTTGCAGACCAGCAGGCAATTCTTCAATACCTGCTAAAGAATGGTAGCCGCACCGTTTTCGGGAAAGAACACAACTTCCAGCAGCTAAAGACTTACGAGGATTTCAGGAACGCGGTACCCATTCGCGACTACGAGGCTTTCATTCCCTGGATAGAACGAATAAAGAAGGGCGAACCGAATGTGTTGTGGAAGGGCCGTCCTATTTACTTTGCCAAGACTTCAGGCACGACAAGCGGGGTCAAGTACATACCTATTTCTAAAGAGTCGATACCCAATCATATTGCCGGCGCACGCGATGCATTGCTTTGCTACATGACCGAAAGCGGCAACACTGCTTTTGCCGACGGGAAGATGATATTCCTTTCGGGGTCGCCTGAGCTGGAACGCGTTGGTGGAGTTCCAACGGGCAGACTCAGCGGCATTGTGAATCACTTCATACCCCGTTATCTGCGCGGCAATCAGTTGCCATCCTACGAGACCAACTGTATTGAAGATTGGGAGACTAAGCTGGAGAAGATAGTGCAGGAGACCATGAACGAGAACATGACGCTGATAAGTGGCATTCCGCCATGGATGCAGATGTACTTCGACTGGCTGATACAACGTAATGAAGGAAAAAAGATAAAAGACATTTTCCCGAAGCTGCAGGTCATAGTACATGGCGGCGTAAATTTTGAACCCTACCGCGCCCGCCTCACCGATAGCCTCGGTGGTCAGGTCGATATGATAGAGACTTTTCCTGCATCAGAGGGCTTCTTCGCCTTTCAGGATCGTATTGGCGGCGAAGGATTGTTGCTGAATACCAATGCCGGTATTTTCTACGAATTCATCCCTGCTGCCGAGATACACAAAGAAAATCCCACACGCCTGTCGCTTGCCGACGTGAAAGTAGGTGAGAACTACGCACTCATAGTCAGCACTAATGCAGGCCTCTGGGGATACAACATCGGAGATACGGTCCGTTTCCTGAGTACAGATCCATACCGCCTTGTAGTGACAGGCCGTGTGAAACATTTTATCTCCGCGTTTGGAGAGCATGTGATAGGCGAGGAGGTTGAGTATGCGATAATGAACGCTGCCCGCGAACATGATGTGCAGGTAACGGAGTTCACCATTGCACCACGCATACAGGTATCGGGCGAACTGCCCTATCATGAATGGTTTGTGGAGTTTGGTACCATGCCTGCCGATATGGACGCATTTGCCACAACGGTCAACAATCATTTACGTGCAAAGAACATTTATTACGAAGACCTGATGTCCGGCAGTATTCTGCAACCGTTGAAGATAAGGGTGATGAAAAAGAATACATTCATTGAGTATATGCGCTCCATAGGCAAGCTGGGCGGTCAGAACAAGGTGCCGCGCCTGGGCAACGACCGTAAGATCGCCGATGCGTTGCAGCCATGGATAGCATAATATTTTTTGGTCACAGATATAACGAATAAGCCCCGCAAATGCGGGGCTTATTCGTTATATTCTTCTCGTTTGAACTACTTGATATTTGGGTGTGGAGGAGGCACATTCGATTCACCGCCTTCATCAACATTAGCGGGGCGATAGGTAACGATGTTCTCGTCACCGGCTTCTCCATACTTGAAGATAAAGCGGTCGCGGCCAATACTGTTCTTGTCGCTCATGTACTCGATAACGGCATTCACGTGCTCCCACGATTTCTGTTCTTTCACCTTGCTGCCGGTACCGCCGCCCATTATCACCACTTTACACAACGGATTGGCCTGCATCTGCGCGGCCAGTGTTGCCAGCTGTATTTCCATTCCCTTGTTGATCTTGTTCGATTTTTCAGGGAAGAGCAACGTGCCTGCGCCAATGTTGCCGCACGGGTTCTTGTCGCCGCCCTTGGTGTTGTTGTTATTGTTGCTCACCATTTCCTTGCAGCCATCAGGACAAGGGCAATTACCTACACCATCCGCATCAACCGGCTGACACTCTGTAGGGGTGATCAGTTGTTTGTCTTTGTAGTCAGGCACACCATCGCCATCAGTATCCAGCGGGCAGCCGTGTGCGTCCACAGGCAGGTCTTTAGGTGTTTTCGGACACTTGTCGAACTGGTCTGTAACGCCATCTTCATCCTTGTCGGGCAATACCGGATTAGGCAGTATCATGTGACGCGGGTAGGAGAGCTCGTTGTAGCCATGGTCCAGCGGGTTCATCCAGTACAGTGGCTCTACAGCTTTCTTGGTCTTGATGTTCATGTTCACACCTACCGAGAAATAATTGATCGCGTCCGATGAACGACCCGTGCTTACAGTGTTGCCAAGGTTGGGACCGAAGCGTGTACCGTCCAGATAAGGGTCCATAGGGAAGATGTACCTGTTCTCTACCTGAACGTTGAACATTTTATTGATCTTGTATTGCACACCCAGACCTACACTTGGCGCGAAGTCCAGGTGTTTCTTGTCGAGGAACGTCTTTCTGTTGGTATTGGGTGCCGGTGTTTCGTGCGATTTGTCCAGCCCCTTGCGCAGGTCTTTGCGTATCGCTTTCAGGTCACCGTTAGGGTTCGAGACCATGGTAGCGAAGTTGTATTCTTCGTAATTATCGTTCAGTGCGTTTACGCGTGTTTTATACCCCAGTGCGCCCAGACCCAGATAGCCGAAGAAAGATACCTTGTTCCGTGCCTGATGGAAGTTGATGTTACCAACGTTAAACATAAGATCCAGGTTCAGTTGCGACGATTCCATGCGTGTGGAGCGATAGACACGTTCCGCAGGTTGTCCGTTGCCAGATTGCTGCAGTGGTACATACCCGAATTCGGTATAGGGTGCGTCATATCCGGTGGTTGCTTGCAGGTCAAGATTCCTTGCCACACCGTATATGTACTGCATCCTCATGGAGAATGCATATCCAAGAGACTTGCGCACGTTGAAGTTGATGCCGCCACCGCCTTTGTTCCACAACATGGTAGAAGGGATATTGCCGATAACATTGTACAGGCCTCCACCTATACCCACCTCAAACATGTTGCGTGGCTTGGGTGGAAATGCCTCCTGGTGTTCCATGTAGGCATGGAATTGCTTGGCAGGTTTGCCCTTGCGGTAGTAGGCCGAGTCCATGATATCATAGTTTTGGCCATGATACGTCATGTCCCTGTTCGACCATTGAAGGCCGGCGGGTTTAGATGCCGGTGCCGCCGGTGCTGCCTGGCTTTCTTCGTTGGCAGCTCCTTTTGCTTTCTTGTCTTTTTTCTCCTGCGCCGATAGCGAAGAAGCAGCAAGAACCGCAAGACCCGATATCAATAAAAACTTCCTTGCAAGCATAGATTGTATTTTACATTGCGTATTTTCTTTAATTGAACACGCACAAACAAAGGTATAGACCACCACAACAAAAAACAAACCGCCACCATCTTTTGACCCGTATTTCACGGTTTTATTATGTGTGTACCCGCATTGGCAAAAAATATGTGGCAAATAGGATTCTTATTTCGACTTTTACACGCAATTTCGCAACACACTGATGGAGCGTATACAGAAAGTAATAGGCACAGAACTGTCGCTTTTCGAGAAGAAGTTCGCGGAGAGTGTAAAAGGCAGTAACCCCCTGCTCGATCGTATCATGCGCTTTATCATAAAGCGGAAGGGGAAGCAGATGCGCCCCATGTTCGTTTTTCTTTCGGCACGTATCGCGGGCGAGATCAACGAATCTTCTTACAGGGCAGCATCCCTCATAGAACTCCTCCATACGGCCACGCTTGTGCACGATGATGTAGTTGATAACTCCATGAAACGGCGCAATTTCTTTTCCATCAACGCGCTCTGGAAGAATAAGATTGCGGTGCTGGTGGGAGACTATCTGTTATCAAAAGGTTTGCTCCTGTCCATCGATAATGGCGATTACAAGATCCTCCAGATCACATCGCGCGCTGTAAAGGAAATGAGTGAGGGCGAACTGATGCAGATGGAAAAAGCACGCAAGCTGGATATTGATGAGAGCGTTTACTTCGACATCATCAGGGCAAAGACGGCTTCTCTGCTGGCGGCTGCCTGCGCATCAGGAGCCTACTCCACAACGCAAAACGAGGAAGTGGCAGAGAAATTCCGCCTTTTCGGTGAGAAGGTGGGCATTGCATTTCAGATAAAGGACGACCTATTCGATTATGGTCAGGACAACATAGGCAAACCCACAGGCATAGACATCAAGGAAAAGAAGATGACCCTGCCGCTTATTTATGCGCTGCAGCATGCCGACACAGCCACACGCCGCCGCATCATCTATACGGTAAAGAACAACAGCACCGACCGGAGGAAAGTGGATGAGGTGATCAGTTATGTGCAAACCTCCGGAGGTATAGATTACGCCAAAGAAAAAATGACGCAATACAAAAAGGATGCCATTGACATCCTTAATACTTTCCCTCCTTCAGCCGAACGCACTGCAATGGAGCAGTTGGTCGACTATGTAATTGACAGGAAGTATTGATTTGAGAATAACTCCTTACCATTCCATACCCGGGTAGGTACGTTGCATGAACTGCATTTCGGCAAGTATGTAACCCAGATGCTCGGTATGACGGCCATGTTTACCGCCTTCCTGCATCCATGTGCCCTTGGGAACCTCAAGTGTAGCTTCCTGCAATACAGACGCGATACGCTCCATCCACTTCGGTTGCAATGATGCCAGATCCACTCCTATACCACTCAGTGCTGCTTCTTTCTCAGCGTCGCTCATATTGAAGAGCTCGCCGGTAAATGACCAAAGTTCGTTGAGTGCGGTTTGCATGCGCTCGCGACTTTCCTCTGTACCATCGCCCAGGCGCACCACCCACTCGCTGCTCCAACGCAGGTGGTAAGTCACTTCTTTCAATGATTTTTCAGCTATCGCAGCCAGTGTGGTTTCCTTGCTGTTTTGCAGTGCAGAAAAGAAATAGAACGCAAACGCGTCGTAGTAGAGCGCACGTGCTACGGTGTAGGCCCAGTCGTTGTTGGGCTGCTCCACCAGCAGCACATTCCTGAAGTCCCATCCGTCGCGCAGAAAGGCCATGTCATCTTCATCCAGCGTATTGCCGGTGTTCACAAGGTTTTGAATAGCAACAGAAGTTACAGCCGTTTTCTTCTCGTTTTCAGGCAGGTTATTGAATTGTTCTGCGGCATATTGAAACAGACTCCTTGCCCGACCCAGATGGTCGAGTGAAGTATTGGTCAATGCAATGTCCTGTTCCAATATCGGACCATGTCCGCACCATTCACTCAGCCTGTGACCAAGTATCAGCGCGTCATCAGCCAACCGCAGTGTATATTCTAAGCTCATGTGTTGTTTTTAATTCTTGTGCCATCGTAGGATGGCAATGATACCGTGTTCGCAATAACGCATTATTATGCATCCCAATTCCAAACCCCCAACTCCCAATTCCCCAAACCCTACATGTACTTTACTTCATCGGGAAGATCGTAGAATGTAGGGTGGCGATAGATCTTATCGCTCGCCGGGTCGTACAGAGATGCTGATTCGCCCGGGTCGGAAGCATGTATGTTTTTGCTTTCTACTACCCAGATGCTCACACCCTCCATGCGACGGGTATATACGTCACGGGCATTTTCAATCGCCATTTCGGCATCGGCTGCGTGCAGGCTACCGGCATGTTTGTGGTCCAGACCGGCCTTGCTGCGGATAAATACTTCCCACAGAGGCCACTCGTGTTTATTCAGTTTATCGTTGGTCATTTGTTTCGTGTTGAATGTTTGATCAGTTACGCAGCCTTGGTAGCTGAGCGTTCTTTCCTTTTTGCTGCATGTGCCATGGCTGCATCGCGCACCCATTGTCCATCTTCCCATGCCTTGCGGCGTGCGTCCAGGCGTTGTTTGTTGCATGGTCCGTTGCCCTTTATCACATTGTAGAACTCAGCCCAGTTTATCTTGCCGAAGTCATAATGACCGCGCTCTTCATTCCACTTCAGATCTTTATCCGGAATTTCAAGACCCAACACTTTCGCTTGTTCTACCGTAACGTCCACAAATTTCTGACGCAGCTCGTCATTGGTAAAACGTTTGATACGCCACCTCACACTCGATTCTGTGTTCGGACTTTCGGCATCAGGCGGACCAAACATCATAAGCGATGGCCACCACCAGCGATTCAGTGCGTCCTGCGCCATTTTGCGCTGCACTTCAGATCCTTTAGACAGCGTCAGCATGATCTCGAAACCTTGCCTCTGGTGGAAGCTCTCTTCTTTGCACACGCGCACCATGGCACGTGCATAGGGGCCGTAAGACGTGCGGCAAAGCGGCACCTGATTCATGATGGCGGCACCGTCCACCAGCCAGCCTATTGCGCCCATATCGGCCCAGGTAAGGGTAGGGTAGTTGAATATTGAGGAGTATTTAGCTTTTCCGGTGTGCAATTGATCGTACATCTCATCGCGGCTGATGCCCAGGGTCTCTGCGGCACTATACAGGTACAGGCCATGACCTGCTTCGTCCTGCACCTTCGCCAGAAGCACAGCCTTGCGACGCAACGATGGGGCACGGGTTATCCAATTGCCTTCCGGCAGCATACCTATTATCTCGCTGTGCGCGTGTTGCGATATCTGCCTGATGAGTGTCTTCCGGTAGTCGTCCGGCATCCAGTCTTTCGGCTCTATGGCTATTTCCCGGTCTATCAGGCTGTCAAAATGTTCCTGAAAAGAATGTACGGTCATGTATATAATAATTTTGAACTACAAATATACGCTATTCCACGCCCCTAAATGCAGCCATACGCATAAGATATTTTTGTTTAAGAATAGGTAACGGCTATCAGTGTGTTAAAGGAGCCTGCAGGATGATGTGACGCGATCTTAGTTATGATTTTTATGGAATTTCCCTATTCTTGTGTCTGTACCTTAGTTCCGCGCTAAAAAAGTTCACTTTTTGTCTCAGACCACCAGATATTCCAATTTGTCCGATGAGGACCTGATGCTGCACTACCGCCGCAGCGGAGACAATATGTGGCTGGGAACGCTGCTGCAACGATATACCATACTGCTACTCGGCGTGGCTTTTAAGTACCTGAGGGATGTAGGGCAGGCCGAAGATGCTGTGCAACACGTTTTTGAAACGGCGCTCACGCACATCCCTGCCGAACCCATACAGAATTTCAAAGGCTGGCTGTACGTGTTGATGCGCAATCATTGCCTGCACCTGCTGCGCGATAAAACATACAAGGCCGATGAGTCTGTTTTATTTACCGTGCCTGCTGTAGAATCGGATAAGGAAGATATCAATTGGCAGGAATATTCCATTGCTCAGATGAATGAAGCGCTCGCCCGCCTCAGTGAGGAACAGCGCATAACCATTTCACTTTTCTACCTCGAACACAAAAGCTATGAACAGATAATAACGGCAACAGGCTATACCTTTATGCAGGTGAAGAGCTACATTCAGAACGGAAAAAGAAATCTCAGGACCATACTCACTCCCATACTTCGCAACAGGCATTCATGAACGGTAAAAACAACATATCGCAAGGAGGTAAAGATCCTCGCCTTACCGAGGAAAAAATGCTTGCATACCTCGAGGGAAGGCTCTCGCCTGCCGAGCAGCACGAGGTGGAACGTTGGCTATCGGAAGAGGGCATGGAAAGTGATGCCATTGACGGATTGCAATCTATGCCCTCTGCAGACCGGCATCGTTCCGTTGCCCGTTTGAATGCCGGTCTCAATAAAAGGGTTTCAAGACGTGGCCGGCGCGTTAGGCGTGCTTCGCCCGGTGCCAATGTTGTATTTGCTGTTCTGCTGATCCTAATACTTTTGGTACTCGTTTGGCTGGTGTTCCGGCGCATGAATTGACAACATATCCGGTTTTTTGTGTATCTTCATGATTGTCAACTGATTGTTTACCCCTTTCTATGTTCAGTTTTTTTGCACTGGGTGCCGGCAATGCCGATGAGATAAATATGCGTCTGCTCATCGAGAGCATTGACGACCCTATTTGGTTGGTCGATGCTTCCTGCAATATCCTGCAATGCAATGGTGCGTTCCGAGAGTGGGTAAGCCACTTTATAGGAAAGCAGCTTGGACCGGGTGACAATGTGCTTAACAATGGCGAGGATCAGCTTTATTTCCACAAGTTCGATATGTGTTACAGACTGGCATTGGGAGGAAAGGCTTTCAAGACAGTTGAAGATCAGCTGATAAAGGGAGTCACACACTACACCAGCGTCAGTTTCAAGCCACTTATTGACGAGAACGGGAAAGTTATGGCGGTTTCTTGTTTCGCCCGTGATATAACAGAGCAGCGCAAACACCTGTTTCACATAGAACGCCAGAATTCTACGCTACGCGAGATCGCGTTTATTGAGTCGCATAAGATCCGCGGCCCCGTCGCTACTATTCTGGGGCTTGAGCAGTTCTTCAATTACAAAGACCTTTCCGATCCGGTGAACCGCGAAATAATGGAAGGTGTGAAGACGGTTACGCTCGAACTCGATTCTTTCATCCGCGAGGTGGTGCGGCTGTCAAACGAAATTCAAAAGAAGGACGAGCAAGCTGCTTCAGAAGGCTCAGCGCAATAGTTTGATATACACTACAGACCCTTCAGTGGTCAGCCTCACCACATAATTTCCGTGCGGCAGGCCCGATACATCCAGCTGTCTTTTGTTGATGTAGGACATCGCGAGTCTGCCCTGCATGTCAAACAACTCTATCGTGAAATCTGTCCATGAGTTGGGTATCTCAAACCGCACCCATCCGTCACTTGCAGGGTTAGGATAGGCAAAAACGTCGTCAGCTTTTGCGGTTATGTTACGCACCTTGGTGTTCAGTTCAGGCCTGTACTTATCCTTATACTTCACCGACAACGGTATATCAAATCCGGCAATGGAAAGCGTGGTGATCCAAAGTGCGGGATAGTGTTGTCCGTTCACCAGCCATTTGTATTCAACGGTTGTGCGTGGCAGCCCCAGCGAAAGGCTGTCCATGGTTATTGAGTCGGTCTCCACGATTTCCGACCGAACTCTGATGCATGGCGTTGGTTTGGTGAAGTATGGTGTGGTTATGGTGCCCCATCCATCTACCACAGTGCGGCGATAGCCCTGCATTTTGATACCTCCCACCCCGGGTGCTCCTATATTCAGCGCAAAATCGGTCGCTGTGTCATCGCCATAGGTAAGCGGGAAATGATACAGTACATCGGGAGTGGTGTAGGCCGATCCAACCGGAAAACCTCCTATCGATGCGCCGAATGCCTCTGCCTGAAAGGATGGGGGATCGTTTTTCTTATTGTAGAAGGTGTACATGTCGCTGATGTTGATGCCTGAGAGCAATAGACTCAACCCCGGAATACTGTCGGCTATCTTTGTGCCATAACACGATAGGTTGCCCAGCGATAATGCGAACAGCGGATTTACCTGCAATGCTTTTTTGTAATAGTCTATTCCCTGCGAGGTAGGTGTGAGTTTAAAATTCCAACTCTTGTCGGCACCGCTCTCTCCTATGTAACTGTAGGCTGAGAGTACGCTTGCTTCACTGTACCGCAGCGAATCTCCGGAAACAGGCATGTCGTTGGCGGTGATGGTGATCTGCGCCCGTAGCGGCTGACACAACAAAACTGTCAGTGTTGCAAGCAGTAGATGGCGGAGCATGGCGTTTGAATTTGAATCAAATATACGACAAAACAAATGTGTAAGTGTGCCCGACCTATTTCAGGAACTTACCTACTACCGGTAGCCCCTTTATCTCGTCGCTTTCGCTGCGCACTACGGCGCCGGCGTAGGCCAGCAGGAACAAACTGCCCGTAAGCAAACGCACCCACACATGATCGGTGACCTGCATAATGCCTTTTTGTGCCGCGAACAGCGCAAGCATCAGGGCAACATAACCACCGATCTTCTTCAGCGGATAGTTTACCGGATAGTGCCGTTGCCCCAATAAGTAAGAGAGAACCATCATGGTGACATAGGCGGCAAGTGTGGCCCATGCACAGGCATACATGCCATACACGGGTATGAATACCACATTCAGTATTATGGTCAGTGCCGCACCCACCAGTGTGATGTACATCCCGATGCTCATTTTATCGGTCACCTTGTACCAGGCCGAAAGATTGTAGTAAATACCCAGTGCCACATTGGCTGCCAGTAATATCGGCACTACGTCAAGTCCCTGCCGGTATTGCGAGCCGATAAAGTACTTCCACAGGTCTATGTACAATGCCGTGAACAGGAATGCGCCGCACAGTGTCACCACAAACCACTTCATCACCCTTGCATAGGTCTCCGGTGCGTTTTTGTTGGCCGAATGACTGAAAAAGAAAGGTTCCGCCGACATCTTGAATGCCTGAATGAATAACGTGATGAAGATCGCGATCTTGTAGTTCGCAGAGTAGATACTCAGCGCGATCTTTGCTTCCTCGGCGCTGCCGTGCATCATTTTGGGCAGCATCAGTCGGTCCATTGTCTCATTCACCATTCCGCCCATGCCCACTATCACCATAGGCCAGCAATACACCAATATTTTTTTCCACAGCACAGTGTCAAATTTCAGGCGGTAACCACTCCATTCTTTGAACAGCAGCAGAAAGGTCACTGCTGCCTGTGCCAGATTGGCCAGTATCAGAAATCCGGTAGGCGTGTATTGCCTGTACCATTGTGCAAATGCAGTATCGGGGTGCGCAGTGGTGGCACCCGGGCAATAAGCGATAAAGTAAACGGTAAGAATGATGTTGACTACGATGCCTGCCAGCCGCGTGAATGCGTACTTACGTGGTCGGCCCTCCTGCCGCAGTCGGGCAAAAGGAATGGCCGCAAGTGTATCTATGGCCACTATGAACACACACCACACAATGTAGTCGGAGTGGCCACCCAGGTCAATGAATTCCGCTATCGGATCTCTGAAGAAGATGATCAACGAGCTGAGAGCCAGCGTACTGACGAGTAACGAGGTAAACGTGGTTTGGAACAGATGTTCCTTGTCTGTTCCCGATGCCGCAAACCTGAAATAGGCAGTTTCAAGTCCGTAAGTGAAAATGATGTTGGCAAACGAGATGCTCGAGTATAGCATCGTCATGTTGCCATAGTCAACCATCCCTGCGGGATTGTTCAACACATACGTGATGATGGGGGTAAGCAATTGGTTCAGCAGCTTCGCAGCAATGTTGCTCAGCCCGTACCACATTGTTTGTCCCGCAAGTTGTTTCAGCGATGCCAAATTCCTATTTCAAAAGTGAACATTCAAAATTCCGGAAAACACCCGCACAATAAACTCTTCACGATCACAACCGCACTCGAACCTGTGCAATTACTTATCCTATCGTCCAGGTTTCCTTGCCCGACAACAGTTTGTCAAGATTGCCTTTTCCTTTAGTTGCGGTAAGCTCTTCTATCTGCAGGCGCATATCATCTTCATACGTAGAACGCTCCTTGGCATAGAACACCCCGAACGGACGCGGGAAGTGACCTTCATGCGACGGGTCGTCAAAGAGTCGTGTCAGCATCTGCGCCTTATAGAAATCGGTCTCGTCATGTATCCAAAGGTCGTCAGCGCTGTATTGGTCGCCTATTTCCACCAGTTGTGGTTTATAGCCGTCTATGCGTATACCTTTGTTTCTCTCAGCACCGAATATCAGTGGTTTGCCTTGCTCCAGCATCAGCGTCTCGGCTGCACGGCTGCCTTTTTCAGTGAATATTTCGAAGGCGCCGTCATTAAAGATGTTACAGTTCTGGTAGATCTCCAGGAACGAAGCTCCGTGATGGCCGTTTGAACGCAGCAGCATCTGTTGCAGGTGCTTTGGATCGCGGTCCATGCTACGTGCTATGAACGTAGCCTCTGCGCCCAGTGCCAGTGCCAGTGGATTGAACGGGTGGTCCAGACTTCCGGCAGGTGTAGACTTGGTCACTTTGTGTACCTCAGACGTGGGGGAGTACTGTCCCTTCGTTAGGCCGTATATCTGGTTGTTGAAGAGCAGGATATTAACGTCGAAATTCCTGCGCAGCAGGTGAATAGTATGGTTGCCGCCTATGCTCAGTGCGTCACCGTCGCCGGTCACGATCCAAACACTCAATTCGGGGCGTGTAGCTTTCAGGCCCGATGCGATGGCAGTCGCACGTCCGTGAATGGAGTGCATGCCATAGGTGTTCATATAGTAAGGAAAGCGCGAACTGCACCCGATCCCCGATACGATCACTATATTTTCCCTTGGTATTCCTGTTTGCGGCAGAATGGTCTGCACTTGTTTCAGAATAGAATAATCTCCGCATCCGGGGCACCACCTCACTTCCTGGTCGGTGGCAAAATCTTTGGCGGTAAGCGGACTTGCCGCTTGTGGCGTTGCTACTTCACTCATAGAGGCTACAAAATTACATGTTTGCGGGGAGGCTATGAAACATAGGTCGGGTTTTTATAGATTTTTTGGATTTATACCTATATTTATTCACTCAATTACAGACAGATTATGAAAAAATTCATCGCATACGTATCCGTTACTTTTCTGGCGCTTGGTGCGCAGGCTCAGGGTGTTGTAAAGCCGGCCCCTTCTGTAGGTGGTGCCTCCACCGCGGCAAAAGCAGCTACGCCACGCTCGGCCGCTGCAGTCAAAGTTCGTCATACTGCAATTGGCGGTACATTCCTCAACGCGCGTCGCGAGCCGGTAGCAAAGATCCAGGCCTATGCGTATATGAACGATTCTATCAAAGCTTCCGGCTTCACTGATGCGGCAGGTAAATACGAGACCAGCAACATGATGCCTGGCGGATATACGCTGCGTTTTGTTTACCCGAAGTCGGGCAGGCGCATCACGGTTACCGGCATTCCGGTGAAACTGCGTAATGTGACTATGGTCAACTATACCGGCATTGAGCCTGTGGGTGACAGCACATTTACCTACGCAGAACTGATGCCCCAGGCACCCGCAAAGAAGTAAGTAACCAAATTTTCAAAACATCATAAAAGCGGAACGCAGCACCAGAGTGCTGCGTTCCGCTTTTTATATCATTCAGGAAAAAGTCCCGTGATTCCCAATTACTTCTTGTACACCTTCACCGCAAATGTGTAAGCTTCCATTTTGCTTATTTGCTGTTCACGGCTCATGCGACCTATGTGAGAAGACTTAGGCAATTTGATGCATTTTTCGTCGGGTAGTTTGTGCATTAGTTCCATAATGGCTTTTGCACTCACTGCATAAGTCTTTTCTTCCGCTTGAGAGCCCACCGCGGTAAGCAATCCCAGTACGTTGCCCTTGCCATCTACCAGCGGAGAACCACTTTCGCCATATCCTACAGGCAATTCCAGCGTATACTGCATGCCGTTGCCGTCATAACCGTTCCTTGCGCTTATATATCCTTCACTGTAAGAAATGTCTTCAGCAGGGTAGCCGAGCGTGAATATGTGAGAGCCCAGGGCTGCTTTAGCCGGTGCGAATGAATAAGGAAGTTCTCCTTTTCCAAAACGGAAACCGCTCTTTTCCACCTTCATGATCGCCACATCGGTTTCTGCATTGAATGTCACCAGCGATGCTTTAAAGTACTGACCATCATGATTCTGAATATACACAGAGTCACCATAGCCATTCTCGTCGTGTAATACGTGGTAAGCGGTGACAAAGTACCCGTTGTTGGAAAGTGCGAAACCGGTACCCGTTTTCATCACATCCGACGTAGGTGCAAAACTCTTGCGTGTTTTGGTGTCCAGGTTTTTCTCCAGTTGCTGCTGTTTCTGCAACTGCTGTGCCTGTGCGATCTGCAACCCCTTCACCTCACGGCTGATCATGTTGTACCTCGACTCGTTTTTCCTCATCGACGGCTTAAGACTCCAGATTGTGATGGTGGATGTCAGTATCGCAACACCTGCCGCGATAGACGCTGTTCGCCAGAACTCAGGCGTAAAAATGACGTGTTTGGTTGCTTTCTTACTTCCGGTATCCTTCTTCGTTTGCTCGCGGTGTATGTCGCGCAGCATATTCTTGAAACGTTTATGCTTGCCGCTGTCGGTGGCAGAACGGATAAGGTCGGTAGCTTCGTAAAACTCGGTAGCGAACGCACTATCTGTTGCCAGTCGGGCCTTCAGTTGCACGAAGGTCTCCTGTGGCAAAGAACCCGCCAGATACAACTCCGCGAGTTCCCAGATATTATTTGTACTCAAAGACATTTATATATAAAATAAAGTAGTTACTCATTAATTCCCTTCACTTGCTCAATCCATACCCGCGTAAAAGATCTTCCGCAACCTCGTCAGACATTTGTATTTCTGTGTTTTGGCGTTTTCCGGGTTTGTGTACCCGAAGCTCGCCGCTATTTCCTGCATGCTCTTATCGTGGTGGTAATACGCCCTCAATATCGATCTGCAGGGTTCTCCCAGTTGGTCCAGAGCCGCATCAAGTTGTTCGTAATGCGCTTCCCGCTCCTTGTGGGTGTTTATATCATCTTCATACGCTATGCCCGTGTCCTCGTCGTCGTCTCCTTTGTTCTCGTGTAGTGGCACCGGCTCCCTGTGTTGTTTTTGCAGTTTTTTATACCACAAATGTTTGCTAATTGCAAAAAGATAGGTGCCTATACTACACGTAAGCCTGAATTCCTCGTCCTGTGCCTTGCCAAACAATACCACCATCGCTTCCTGAAACAGGTCTGCCGCATCTGCAGATGTACCGCCGTTTTTCTGCAACCACCCGCTTATTATGTGGTAGTTCTGGCTGTATATCTGCTCTGTCGCTGCCCGGTCACCGGCAGCCAGTGCTGCAAGAAGCTGTTGTTCGATATTGAATTGGCTTTGCACTTATTAATACCTGTTTTTGAAAAAAGTAACCCGATTGAAGGCCTGAATTGCCGCAAATGTCTGGATTCCGCCCTAAAGATAAACATAAAATACACCTCCGGTCAGCGGCCCTGCTCGGCTCCTGTTCCCCGTTCACATTGCTTTACGCCGGTTCCCACAAAAAAGAATGCCCCGATTTCGGGGCATTCACATAAAAATAAAAATATTCGAATTACGGTGCAATTGCGTAGGTCATATTGCATTTTTCTGCATCATCCATACGTATCAGCGTCAGGTGATGTGTTTCCACCATCGGAACGAGGTACTTAGCAACAGTCCCTTTTTTCGCCTTCTTCAGCGTCAGGATCACATTACCCACTTCATCGTTAGTGATAGTGTAAGTGCCGGTCTCCTTCGGATTGTCGCGCATGTCGCGGTATGTCTTTTCGTAAGTACCGTAGTTCACGTTGTTAGCGTTGCTTACAGTCAGCTTCATTGTAGAGAACCACTGAATATATTGAGCTTCAGAGCCGATCTTATCCGGGCACTTCATTCCCACAAAGTACCAGGTCTTGTCAAAAAGCTCATACCTGTTTATCGGATCGGTATTGCTGGGAGGGAATGGCGGTTTCTGCGCCATTGCCGAAAAAGATACCGCCATAAGGCATACCAGGAAGATGTTCTTGAGCATGTTTTTTAGCATAAAATAGTTTTCTTCGGAGTAAAAGTAATAAAACCTTCTTTTAATTTCATACACTGAATCGCAAATTCACCAATATTATTTAGCGGCCGGTTGCTCCATTAACGGCTGATTCATTTTTCCGGCTAACTACCATTCGTCTTTCTGAGTTACTTTTGCACCCATTCTTATGTCAACGCTCCGTTTTCATCCGCTCCAGGTCAGCGACGTTCGCGCCGAAACTGCCGATTGTGTTTCTGTGGCTTTTTCTATTCCTGCCGAATTGGCAAGTACTTACACATTTGTTCCCGGGCAGTACCTCACCCTCCGGAAGTTCATCGACGGCGCCGAGGTGCGTCGCTCTTATTCCATTTGCTCGGCCCCGTCTGATGGCGAACTCAGGGTAGCGATAAAAAAGGTTTCCAACGGTAAGTTCTCCACCTGGGCCAATGAGCAGCTGCGCAAGGGCGATACGCTGGAGGTGATGCCGCCGGTAGGCAACTTCACCGCCAAAACACTTGGGCAGGGCGGCAAGAATTATCTTGCTTTTGTTGCGGGTAGCGGCATCACGCCGGTCATGAGCATCATGAAGGCTGTGCTGGAGAATGATGCCGACAGCACTTTCACACTTGTTTATGGAAACCGTTCGCGTAATTCCATCATTTTCCGCGAGGCTATTGAGGCATTGAAGAATAAATACATGCTTCGCCTGCGTATCTACCACGTGCTCAGCCGCGAATACATGGACATTCCTCTGTTCAGCGGCAGGCTCAATGCTGCCAAATGCGCCGACTTCTGCAGCAACCTTATAGATGTGAGCACCATTGACGAATCATTCATCTGTGGCCCCGAGGATATGATCCTTTCCGTGAAGCAGCAGTTGCAGGATATCGGCCTGCCGTCCGCCAAGATCCATATCGAGTTGTTCACCTCGCCCGATCAGCACAAACCCGCCGCAACGGCCGGCACCGCTGATGCAAAGGCTGATGACGGACCAAGGAGCAAAGTCAGCATCACGCTAGACGGTGCTACATTCGAAATGGAAGTGCCATTCACCGGAGAGACCATTCTCGATGCCGCATTGAGAAACGGTGCCGATCTTCCTTATGCCTGCAAGGGTGGTGTTTGTTGCACCTGCCGTGCGTTGGTTACAGAAGGAGAGGTGGAAATGGATGTGAACTACGCCTTGGAGCACGATGAGGTGGAAAAAGGCTACGTCCTTACCTGCCAATGCCATCCCCGCTCAGAGAAGGTCGTTATCGATTTCGATGCACGATAGGTGCAATCGGGTTTAAATTTTAACTTTCAGTTCATTTTTAACCCTCTCGTATATCCAAAAAGAATATTTGGAAAAGTTATGGATTTTTAAAAATGGCTACTATATTTGCAAGATTAAACAAAGAACGTTAACAAAACACATTCTGATATGAAAAAACTGATCCTCGCTTTATTAGCTGTTGGAACAATCACAACTGCAAACGCTCAGGAACCAAGAAGTATTCTGTTGTATGGCAACGTAGGTCTGCATCAGGACAGGCTTCCTTCACTTCAAAAAAATACCAATTGGAATGCAACTCCTGGTGTTGGTTATCAGTTCAATCACAACTGGACAGTAGGTGTGAACATCAGCTGGGGTCAAAACGCGGTTAAAGACACTGCCGCTAACAAAACTACCAACAACATGTACGCTGCAGGTGCTTTCGCACGTTACTCGCAGTACATCCGCAGGAGCGAAATATTCTTCTGGTTTGCTCAGTATGAGTTCGCTTACCAGGGTGGTTACACTACTATGGGCGGCAATCCTGCTACAAACAAGATGAGCGGTATCTACACAAACCTCTTCCCTGCTCTCGGTGTGAATGTGGGTCGTGGTCTCGCACTCAACTTCTCTGTAGGTGGTGTTAACTACGGTACAATGAAAGCTGATGGCGCTGCTTACAGCCAGAACACATTGAACTTCACTTTCGGTCAGCAAATGAACTTCGGTCTTAGCAAAAACTTCAATTGCGGTCACAAAATGCACGCTCACCACGAGCCGGGCGACGAAGTACATCGCAGGAAAATTGACAAAATGGAAGACGAAGATGACGCAGCTCCAAAACCAAAAAGGAAAATGCGCAGCCGTGACGAAGATGAATAATCAACGCCACTTGTCTTAAAATAATATCCGGAAGTCCCGCAACAGCGGGACTTCTTCTTTTTTACCGCTATCTACGCAGGGGTTCTCGATGTGACCATCACTTATTTGCACATTCGTATTCTTATTGCCTGTGTTTTTATTGGTTGCTACATTTCATCACTACTGGCATTCAGAACGTGCGCTAATCGGAAACTGTAAATGATTGATTCCTTTTGAACGATGGGAAGAAAGAAGAATTCCCCGCGAAATCCTCTCGGTTAACAGGCATTCGGGGTGTTAAAGAATGTCCCGTAAGTGGGTCAATAAACGTTTCGGTCAGACAAGACAAACGGCTCCTTTTCTGCCGACGTCACACCAAACTCAGGAAACAGATTTCCGCTTAAAAAATCGTTCATAACAATAGCCGGCCAGCTTCACACCCTTCATGTCCACATATTCAGCCATCAGGTAAGAAATCCCCATTACCGCTATTGAGGTAATGAGGAACACAACGCCAACGGCGGCATTATAACCCAAAGGACCGTACAGTTTCAGAAAAGCGAAACAACTGATGGACCCGATAATAAGGCAGTGCAGCAGATAAAGTGAGAACGAGATATGCCCCAGAAAGCGCAGCGGACGGGTACTGAAGAACGACTGCAGGCGTGGTGACAGGATCACTGAAAGGATCAACATATAACCCCCTATTATATGGAAGGTATTTTTGCCTGCCAGTACGATGCGTGGAAGTTTTTCAAATATGGAATTAGTATTATCATGCATGCTGTATGATCCCAGCACACAGCCACCCGCAAGAAGTAACGTTGTTACTACGATACGCACCGGATTGCTCATTCTCAATGGTTTCTGTTCCAGATAGTTGAATGACATTCCCAGTATGAAACAGGTATATAGCGTCTTGCTGATGAACACCAGAGCCAATGCAGTAATGGCAAACGCTATTCCTTTGTTGCGGGTATTGTGCGTCAATGTCAGCACTGCGAACACAAGCATAGATCCATACAATTCTATCGACATGGTCCATAGTGTTGTGTCCAGCTTATTATTGCCATGGAACATGGTCTGGTAAACAAACGATTTCAAAAACACCGATGTCGCATTGCCAAAATTCCAGAAATCGCCCAGCCAGGGGCCTGAATGACTGATCACAGCAACCTCCCGGTTAAAATATCCACCGGTCAGCATCAGCAGATATGAGATCAATAGGGTGGTTCCAACCGGTATGAACAATCTAAGGTATCTCTTCTGTGCCGATGAGATCACAATGTCAAGGTCGTTCTTCAGAAAGTACTTCCTGCTCAGCACATATCCGCTCAGAATGAAAAAGATATGTACGCAGAAGCTGCCACAGGTCAGGAACCGCCAAACACTTTCGCCATACGTCAGTTCAAATCCGTTCAGGTGCGAGTCTGCTGCTATGTGCGTGTAGTATGCGGGATAAAATGCCAATCCGAAATGGTGAAAGAACACACACAAAGCGGCAAGCCCCCGGATACCATCCAGATAAAGTACTTTAGAGCCGCTGTTGCTTTGTTTTGTCATTTTGAAAGGTGGCTGCAAGGTATAAAAAGTCAGCAGTAATTTGTCTTAGTTCCCTGGTGTCACAGGCAATAATCTGCGGTCTATTTCGTTACTTTTAGTAGCTTGCCGCCTATGAAGAGTTTATTGTGCCTTGTACTTATTACTGTTTCTCTTTCTCTGCACGCGCAGGACACTGCCGCACTCAAGTCGGCATCCTCGTTTCATAAAGGAGGCTACATGGTCACAGCCGGCCTAGGCTTCATGAATAGCTATCGTGATGAATACCGCGTTCCTCCTTCTTTCGAAAAAGGGAACATTACCGGTTTTTCGCCCATTTTTGTGCGCGGAGAGTACGCTGTGTCAAACCGCGTAAGTCTTGGTGCGACGTTCAATTACAGCATGCTTTATTTCAACTCGTTCCGCCTTTATCCATCCTTCAATGGCCCCGTTAAGCGTTACACCGCCGATCAGTTCAGGGTATTTGGCGTAGGGCTTTCAGCATGGTACCATTTCGACAAACTCTTAAATGTGCGCGGTCTCGATCCCTTTATCGGCATTGGCGCCAACATCAATAACGAGCGCCATACCGCGCTGCCCGAAGGCGACAGTACCGCACGGTTTCGCACACATACGGTAACACCGCTCATTAAGGCCGGTGTGCGTTATTATCTGTCAGATAAAGTGAGTGTGTACGGTGACGCAGGATTCGATAAATTCAGTATCGTCTCATTGGGCGTCACTTGCCGCTTCGATCGCCGTGCCAGGTAGGTCACTGTTACCTCGTACTTTCCTTTCTGCATAGTACAATGCAGCCCAAACTCATTACCTTTGCGCCTACAACTGTATAGGTTATGAGAATTCACCGCGAAGGGTACATGTATATACTCATTGCCACCATCCTGTGGTTTGCACTGGGATGGGCGGCAAACCATTTCATCCCCGATTCCCTTTTCTGGCTCACGGCGGCCATCACTTTTGTGCTTTTCCTGCTTTGGTTCTGGGTCGTTGCCTTCTTCCGCATGCCAATCCGCAATATGGTGCATGGCGAGACAAAGATCATTGCCCCTGCCGACGGCAAGGTGGTGGTGATAGAAGAAGCATTTGAGCCCGAATATTTCAAAGAAAAGAGGTTGCAGGTGTCCATTTTCATGTCGCCAATCAATGTCCACGTAAATCGTAACCCCGTTAGCGGCGTGGTCAAGTACATGAAATACCACAAAGGGAAGTATCTGGTAGCCTGGCACCCCAAATCATCTACTGAGAATGAAAGGACCACCATCGTTCTTGGCAACGATAATGGCGATATCCTCATGAGGCAGATCGCCGGTGCACTTGCCCGCCGCATTTGTTTCTACGTGAAGAAAGGTGATGTGGTGAGCCAGAATGAAGAGTTCGGGTTCATCAAGTTCGGCTCCCGCGTCGATCTTTTCCTGCCCCTCGGTACCCGGGTCGATGTCAAGATCGGAGATGTGGTGAAGGGTGGCGTTTCTGTAATTTCACATCATTGGTGATCCTGGTCACGTTCCATATTCTGTAATTCCTTACTTTTGTACCTCAAAACCGAATAAAAATGAAAAAAATAACATTGTTACTGGCTTCAGTGCTTATGCTGGCTGGTGGTGCCATCGCTCAGGAAAAAGCATGCTGCAAGAAGAAAGGTGAAAAGTGCTCTAAAGAAGAAAAGGCTTGTTGCAAAAAAGGCGAAAAGAAATCTTGCCACAAAGACGAAGAGTCTAAAGAAGCAAAGAGCTCTAAAGAAACAAAAGAACTGAAAGAAACTAAGTAATTTCATATCAGTACTTAATGAGAAAGTCCCCGCGCAAGCAGGGACTTTCTCATTTTAGAGCAGTCGGGAGCAGTTTCCCTTTGCTTATATTTTATTTACGCGCTTTTCGTGGCGTCCGCCTTCAAAAGCCGTAGAAATAAATGTGTTCATCATTGCTTCGGCAGTGGCTAGATCCACAAATCTTGCCGGTATGCACAATACATTGGCATTGTTGTGCTGCCTTGCCAGCGATGCCAGCTCCACGTTCCAGCAAAGTGCCGCACGCACACCCTGGTGTTTGTTGGCTGTCATGCATACACCGTTTCCGCTTCCGCATATCAGTATCCCTACCGATGCCTTCCCTTCCTCCACCATGGCCGCAACCGGGTGCGCGTGGTCGGGATAGTCTGTGCTCTCGGTGTTGTTGGTGCCCTTGTCCGATACCTGCCAGCCTGCAGCCGTCAACAGTGTTTTCAGCTGTTCCTTATACTCATATCCGGCGTGGTCACAGCCTATTGCCAATGGCAGATTCTTGTCAAACGTAGTATTACTCATATAGATCGTTGTCTTTTTGCATTGCTTCTTTCAGCCTTCTGGCTTTCAATGCCCGTGCGCTGATCAGAACAGATATCTCGAACAGCAGATATAAAGGTACAAATATCAGCAGGCAACTGAAAACGTCGGGCGGGGCTATCACCATCGCCACTATGAACAGGATCAGAAAGGCGTAGCGCCTCTTTTCTTTCAGGAATTTCGGAGTCAATATCCCTATCCTCGTCAGGAAGAACACGATCATCGGCAACTCGAACACCACCCCCAGCGCCAATATCATATTGCTCATGGTGTCATAGTAGTTCTCTATCGTGATGACGTTCTCAAAAAGTGGGCTCAACTTGTAATTGCCGAAGAAATGTATGGTGTAGGGTGCCACAATGAAGTAGGCAAAACTCACGCCCATAAAAAACAGCAAGGAACACCAGAAAACTATGCCTCGCGCCATTTTCAGCTCGTTATCCTTCAGTGCCGGTCTTATGAACTTCCACAATTCCCAAAGAATGAATGGAAATACAAGTATGAAGCCCATCACTACAGACACGGAAAGGCTCATCATGAACTGACCGGTGACGGCTGTGTTCTGGAACCTCATATTGATGTCCTGCATGCAGAAAGCGTCAGAATGAAGCATACGCCCCAGTGCGCAAAATGCCCGGTAAGAAATAAACTCTTTATGTGCCGGGCCCATTACCACTTTGTCAAATAGCCACTCCACCTTGGTGAAAACGACTATCGAACCGATAACTATCGCTATTGCGCTGCGCACAATATGCCACCTCAGTTCCTCGATATGATCGAGGAAGTTCATCTCACCCTTCGGATTATTGTTTTGTTTGGCCACTTCTTTGTTTATGCGCTTCCCCTGCCCGGGGTAGGTAACGGTGCGCAAAGTTATGGTTTATGTGCTTAGCCCGAATACCGCCGGCGCGAAAAGATATTTCCAATTTCCGTCCCGCCCGCTTTTTAACTTTTTAGGCGGTTCTTTTTAATATCTTTGGGAACTAATTTAAGGTGCATGAAGCGTTTAGCGATTCTGGGGTCTACTGGTTCTATCGGCACACAGGCACTCGATGTGGTGGCTGCCAACCCCGACAAGTTCAAAGTAGAGGTCCTCAGTGCGCATAGCAATAGTGCTCTGCTCATTGAGCAGGCACGCAAATTCCGTCCGGCAGCCGTGGTTGTTACCGACGAAAAGAAGGTGAAAGAGGTAAAAGACGCTCTTTTGATGCTTTCTATCAAGGTGCTCTCAGGCGATCAGGCATTGGCCGAGGTCGTTCAATGGGATTCCGTAGATGTCGTTCTTGGTGCTATCGTGGGCTTCGCAGGTCTTCGCTCCACCCTTGCTGCCGTAGAGGCCGGTAAGGTGATCGCTCTTGCCAATAAAGAGACGCTGGTAGTCGCCGGTGAGATAGTAATGCAGCGCGCTGCCGAAAAGAATGCAACAATCATTCCGGTAGACAGTGAACATTCTGCCATTTTTCAGTGTCTGGTAGGCGAAGATCCTGCAGCACTGGAAAAAGTCATCCTCACTGCGTCAGGTGGTCCGTTCCTTGGTCGCAAGCCCAATTACCTGGTCAACGTAAAAGCATCGCATGCGTTGCAGCACCCCAATTGGACTATGGGTGCCAAGATAACCATAGACAGCTCCACGCTTATGAATAAGGGCCTCGAAATGATCGAGGCTAAATGGATGTTTAATCTGGCTAACGAACAGGTGGACGTTGTTGTGCATCCGCAGTCCATTATTCACAGCATGGTCCAGTTTACCGATGGTTCAGTGAAGTCGCAGATGGGGCTGCCCGATATGAAGTTGCCCATACAATATGCGCTCGGCTATCCGCAGCGTATTGCAAACAACTACAAACGGGTCGATTTCAAAGAATATTCAAAACTGACCTTCGAACCTGTTGACTATAAGACGTTCCGAAACCTCGAGATAGCGCGCAACGCTATGTTTAAGGGTGGGAACACGCCATGTGTCATGAATGCAGCCAACGAAGTGGTGGTAAATGCGTTCCTGCACAACAAGGTAGGTTTCCTCGAAATGAGCGACATGATAGAAAAAACCATAGACAGCGTTTCCTTCATAGAGCATCCTACATTGGAAGACTACATTTCCAGCGATATCGAAGCGCGTGAATATGCTGCAGCGTTTGTAAAGAAAAGCCAGTTGTCCATGTACTAAATAAATACCCGCTCATAACTATTACAGTAATCAGATGGACCTTTCAGTGTCCCCAAACAATACCACAAGCCAATAATGCATCTCGATACGCTTCTTTTAATGTCCGGCACATCTGTAAAGGTGTTGCAATTGTTTGTAGCTCTTTCCTTGCTCATCGTCCTTCACGAATTCGGACACTTCTTTTTTGCGCGCCTGTTCAAAACAAGGGTAGAGAAGTTCTACCTATTCTTCGATTTCCTTTTTCCGTTCTCGGGTCTGCTCAATTTCTCTTTGTTCAAAAAGACAAAGGGTGATACAGAATATGGTATCGGCTGGTTCCCACTGGGTGGTTATGTGAAGATCGCCGGCATGGTTGATGAGAGTATGGACAAAGAGCAGATGGCGCTCCCTCCGCAACCGTGGGAATACCGCAGCAAAAAGGCCTATCAGCGTTTGTTCATTATGCTTGGCGGCATCATTGTCAATGTGATTGTGGCTGTGCTCATCTATGTAGCTGTGTTCGGTATTTATGGCGAGGAATACCTTCCTGTGCAGAACGCTAAATACGGTATCATGGTCGACAGCACTGCCAAGGCATTGGGTCTGCACAATGGCGATAAGATCGTTTCTGTTGACGGTGTCCCCGTTACCCGTTTCGAAAAGATAGTGAGCGCTGTAGTGCTCGATGAGGGAAAGTCTATTCAGGTAGAGCGCGACGGTCAGAAACTGGATGTTGCCGTAAAAGAAGGTACGATCCACTCTATCATTACAGGTGGTAAGGGCTCGTTTATCTCAGCGCGTGTACCCGTTGTTGTCGATGAGGTGGACAAAGGAACAGAAGCCGAGAAAATGGGAATGAAGCATGGCGATAGCATCATTGCTGTGAATGGTGTGCCCGCACCTTTCTACGATCAGTACGACAGTATCAAGCGGGCATTGGTAGGTCAGCCTATTGCGCTCACTGTTGTGCGCAATAATGCTCAGGTCATACTGTCAGGTAAGGTGCCTGAAAATAAAATTCTGGGCTTCCGGCCCATGGGTGATCTCTCCAGGTACTTTACATTCGAGCACATTCACTACAACCCCATTCAGGCCGTGGGTAAAGGGGTTATGTACACTGCCGATCAGTTTGCGAACTATGTAAGGCAGTTCAAAATGATCTTTACTTCAAAAGAGATAAAGGCCAATGAGAGCCTGGGTGGCATCATCAGTTTTGGTAAGATATTCCCTGCCGAGTTCGACATGCAGAAGTTCCTCATGCTCACAGCATTTGTTTCTATCATTCTGGCATTCATGAACCTTCTTCCTATTCCGGGTCTAGACGGTGGTTACGTGATCTTTCTGTTGTGGGAGATGATCACCGGCAAACAGGTAAGCGAGAAGGTGATGGAAAAGGCAACCACCGTGGGATTGGTGCTTTTGCTTACACTCATGGTGTACGCAAACGGCCTCGATATCTTCAGGTTATTCAGGCACTAATCGATAGAATTTCTGGTAGCAAGTGCTGAGCTGGCTTTTGTCAACTCGGCACTTTTCATTTTCATGCACTTGCAAATTCACTATCTTGCATTTATGCAATTACCACAGAAACATTCTGCCACGGGTACCACCATCTTCACAGTTATGAGTGCATTGGCGCAGAAGCATAATGCGATCAATCTGTCGCAGGGTTTCCCCGATTTCCATATAGATGAACGCCTGTCTAAGGCTTTGGGCGATGCCGCTGCAAGTGGGTTCAACCAATATGCACCAATGGCCGGATTACCTGTGTTGAAGCAGGAGATCGCCAATAGTTTCAGGCGAAGGTATGGTGTGCAGGTCGATGCCGATTCCGAGATCACCGTTACTCCCGGCGCCACATACGCCATTTACACTGCATTCACTGCTATACTGTCGCCCGGCGATGAGGTAATCGTGTTGGAACCGGCCTACGATAGCTACATTCCCAACATAGAAATGAACGGTGCGCATGCTGTTATTGTTCCGCTGTCTGCGCCCACGTTCAGTGTCGATTGGCAACGCGTTCAAGATGCCATCACGCCACGCACCAGATCCATCATTATCAACACACCACACAATCCCACAGGTGCCATCTGGACTTTGGACGATTGGGATCAGCTCGCAGCTATAGTCCGCAATACCGATATTATCATCCTGGCCGACGAGGTGTACGAACAACTTGTCTACGATGGCGCGCGCCACCACTCTGTTCTGGAGCACGAGGAGCTGAGGCAGCGTAGTTTTGCTCTCTATTCTTTCGGAAAGGTATATAACAATACAGGCTGGAAGATGGGCTTCTGCATCGCCCCTCAGGAGCTAACACAGGCGTTCAGGCGCATCCATCAGTTTCTGTGTTTTACCGTCAATACGCCCGCACAGTATGCACTGGCTCAACACCTGGCTCACGATACCCGGCCTATTCATGAGGTTATGCAACGCAAGCGCGACTACTTCCTCGAGCTCATGAAGGATACTCCGTTCACTATCCACGCGCCGGCCAGGGGAAGTTATTTTCAGGTAGCCGGCTACGAACGCATCAGCGACCTTCCCGACCGTGAATTCGCCGAATGGCTCACACGCGAATATGGTGTGGCTACCATTCCGGTAAGCGCGTTTTACAGCAACGGAAAAGACGATAAATTGATTCGTTTCTGTTTTGCCAAAAAGGAAGAAACACTGGCCGATGCTGTGGCAAGATTGGTGAAACTTCCTGCGCTTTGATCTTTCACTACTTTCATAAAGCGAAAAGCCCCGTTCTGAAGAACGGGGCTTTTGTTTATCTGTTGTTTGAACTACTTCTTTGTCAGCACAAGTGCCACATTATTGAAGTCGGCAGCAGTATTCCATACCTTACGGAATCTGTCGAATTCAATAGTAGGGAAGTGCAGCTGAGAATAAGACTCTGTCACGTCTATAACCAGTCTGTCTCCATTCTTGTTGTCCTTTATCAGTGTCGCAACAGACGTGAAGTTGATCACCTGCTCCAGTTCACCGTTCAGGTAATCCGCGCTCATGTTAGCTGCCTCCGGATTGGCAATTTTATAGCCCTTAGGTATGCTTACAGTGATAGTGCGATGTGCTGAATGAGGATACAGCAGATCTACCGGCATCACGCGAGGCTTCTCTTCATACATGTTTTCCTGCGGACCGATCAATGCACCCACTTTCAGCAGATATTTATTACCGGCCTTATTCACTACGTTCGGCAGGGTTGCCGATGCAGTGAGTGTCAGCGGCCTGTTGCTGTAATAGTTGGTCAATTCTTCGTTGCTGAAGCTGTATTCCGAAATATCACCGGGATTGCCTGTCAGTTGCAGCAAGCCGGCAACGTATTTTTTCATGTTCTCAGGGCGCACAAACGGCAGTGCCGTACGTATCCCTGCCGATGAATATCCTGTCCACTCGTGCGACACATTCACGCGTGCATCCATTTCTTTGGTGAAGGACACAGTGGTAGCAATGTCGTGGCGGTTTTCTTTCACACTCAGCGGAGTTATGTTGCGTACTTTATACACCGTACCTGTCAGCTCGCCCGACATAGGAATGGTGCAGAACACACCCTTGCTGCCTGCCAGCACTTGTGGTATCACAGGGTAACGCAGGAATTTCTCTGTAGGAGCAAGGAATTTTTTCTCGGCTGGCAAATAGATCAGCGTGTGATTCAGTCCGCGCCAGCTTTCAAACCCCGGATTCGGATTGTATTCAGTACGGTTCCATGCCCAGCCAATTTCGTGCTTGATACCTGCCTGTGTCAGACATGCGGCAAATAACCTGATATAACCTTTGTAGCCCGATGCACGCTTTGAGATGATCGTATCCAGCACGTCGCGGGTATCTTCATATCCTGCAGCGTAGAGCGACATAGAGCGGTTCTCACGTAGTCCGTTCACTTCCTTGCGCTCCTCGAAATCTACAAACGGATAAAGAGCTATGTTCTTCTTTATTCCGTCTTCGATCTTTTTGATGTTTCTCAGCTCATCTCCGCCCGGGCGTACACCCAGCTCAGATAAAAACTGATTAACCGCAGCTTTCTCCTTTGTGGTGAACTTGTAGTTCTCATCATAAAGCTTGCGACCCAGATTGTTGTATGTGTTCAGTTTTATCTTCTCTTCGTTCTCATTCACGTAGTAACTCACACGATAGTCCAGCGCCATTGTATGCAGACCATAGAATGCGTTCTTTTCAGGCAGCAGTGGCGCTATCTCGTCCAGTTCCACCTTGTAACGCATGCGGTTGTTGGCCAGTTCGGCGGTCAGCTTCGGAAAACCATTCAGGCTGCGGGTCTCTATCACCATATTCTTACGGAAAGACATCTGGAAGCGGGTCTTCAGCACAGGTATATCTTGCTGCACCACCACTTTCCCGAAATTGTCGTTCGGGTTGATCTCTTTCACCAGATACTCGATCTCAGAATTCCTTTCTATCCCCTCCAGGTTCATGTACAACACATAATTGCCGTTGTCGTCATAGCCGTAGAACAGCCTGTTCTTGTCAAAGTTCTGCACCTTGCCTGTCGGCGATATGGTACGTGCCCTGAAGGTAGGCACCTTCGTGCCGCGGTTCAGGTATATCGGAATAGTGTTGTAGCGGTATATGCCGCGGTCGTCCAGCAACTTGATCACAGAGTGCCGTGTAGAGTGCTTCACAATGTAGCCACCCTCAACCCTGTAGTCAATACTGATGTCGTTCAGCAGCACAATAGCAGGCTGTGTGGCATGCTCCGGCGGAACCGGGTGCACTGCAGGTGTGTCGGCCCATTCAACCCATTTCGGGTGCTGCGAGAGATATAGTTTCTTCTGTGCAGAAACGGTAAGCGCTACTACAGAGAATAAAGTAATAAATACCGAGGTTTTTTTCATGTTGCCTTTTATTTGCCTGTTAGCACTACAGTTTCTTTGTATTGTTTTTTCAGTTCGTCTATCGCCTTGTTGTGTTCAGCGAACTTCGCCGGTTCTATCTTCATCGAGTGCACAACTATCTCCTTGGTCAGTGTCACCGTGCCGGCTTTTTTGTCCGCGGCATAAGAGATGTTATAACTCCACAAACCATTCACACCTCCCTTTGCTGCTTTCGGCACATATGTCACCCTGTACCCTTTGGGTACGTTTAGTGTTACTGTCTCGCGCACTGTCTTTTTGTACGGCATGTGGAAGGCCACGTTCCTGTCTTCATCGTTCACACGTGTGTCGGCAAGGGTGCGTTGCAGGTTCATGTTCACAAACGTTTCTTTCTTCGCTTGCTGCACATATCCACCCAGCGTGTAGGCCGCATTGATGTACACATCCTTACGACCGCTGTTGCTTGCATTCACGCTGTAGTTTTGCAGCAGGAACTTGGCATTACCGCGCTCCAGTTCGTCATGAATGAAAATATCTTTTTCATTTTTTCTGTTCATGAAGGCCAGCGCCTCTCCCATATCCCATGCAGGGTAGCCCGAAAGGTTGCGGCTGATCGTTCCTGATACATCAGTGTAAGAGAGATTCATCACCGTGTTATCAGTGATGATGTTCGATGAAGCCGCTACTTCCGCTATAGGCACTATCTTGTACGTGTGGTCATCCATCATGATGAATGCTTCCTTGCCTTGCAGGTCAGGCCTGTTGGCGCCAAGTGGCTGCACATGTGTGGTTCCGTCCAGGAACACCCACTCACCGTCCAGCTTCACTGCGCAGATCATATGGTCATACAGATACTCGCTCTGCAGTTCTTCGTGCGTGTATGGTTTGTCGTGAGTGCCGATAGCAACCCAGTAAGACGGAACACCCGCTTTCGCGCACATGGCCATAAACACGCTCGACATGTCTTTACAATCGCCGAACAGGCGCTTGCACACAGTATCGGCCTGATGAGGTACTAATCCTTCCAGTTCATTGTCGTACAGCGCCTTGTAGTGGAAAGTCTTCTGCACCCAGTCATAGATGCGCTGCACCTTGTCACGGTCGGAATATGCGCCACGTATAAGTTCAGCCGATTTCTTGTTCAGGAAATTATCATTCTCAAGGTTCAGTCCCTTCACATACTTGTACTCAAACTTGTGATGTGCATCAGGCGTACCAGCGAGCACCGAGTCTTTCTTAGCACCGGTCAGTCGGTAAGAGATCACATACGGTATCACGTGCGGACGGTAGTACCTGTCTGATGGTACGTCGCTGTATTCTTTCTCGGCAGGCACATTCATCGCGGTGAAGGTGTACACCATGTTGCCATTGCGTTCTGTAACTGTTTTCTTCACCAGGTTGGTGTCTGCGCCCTTCAGCAGAAAGCCCATTTTCACATACTTGGGTGCTGTTATTTCGTAGATAGCGGCAACAGTAGGCAGGTTGTTGCTGAATGCGAAGTGTGGCAGCAGGCGCAGCTCACGGTGCTCCATGATGAAGCTCGTGTGCGTCAGCGCGTTCTTCTTCAGTCCCGTATAGCTCAGGCTGGGGTCGCCCAGCTTGTCTGTGTTCACCACACGTTTGTAATCGTTGCGCTCCGGCAGGTACGATACAGTAGCAAGGTTGTACGCGTCAGAGAAACCGATGCCATACACGCCATTGATCTCGTCCCTGTTAAACACCGATACAGACCGGTCGCTGATGAACAGTTTCTCCTGAGATACAGTGCTCGTTGCGGCAAGCCCGCCATCTTCTTCTTTTATCACCAGCTTGTGTGTGATATTGGTGTAGATGGCATGCTCGTTCTTGTAACGAGCCGCTATGCTGTCGTATTTCTGGCGTTTCAGCGACAGTTGCGCGTCCGCGGTACACGAAAGCAGAATTGCCCCTATAAGCAGGCATACAGCCTTGTACTGCCATTGAATATTTTTCCTGGCGTTGCTCATTTTTGTGTCGTATTAATTCTAAAAAAAGTTCCTGCTACTGAACAGGGGTATAAATATAATGTAAAAATGCTGTTCTGTCAAGTAAATACACAGAAAAATAAAGGGTTTCAGCCATAGCCTGAAACCCCGAAAATCGGGCACCTCTGTTTGTGCGGGGGAGGGTAGTAAAAAGCAATGGCCGGCATCGGGAAATGCCGGCCATCAGAGGAGGGCTTGATCGCCCTTAAAAATTATGCGCCTACAGCGATACGGGTGAACGAAACAACGGTAAGGCCGTTGCTCACGCTCTTCAGGTATTCGCCTACGGTTTTGCTGTTGTCTTTTACGAAAGCCTGTGGCAACAAAGTGTTCTCTTTGAAGAACTTGCTCAGTTTGCCTGCAGCTATCTTCTCAGCCATGTCGGCAGCCTTGCCTTCAGCAACGATCTGCTCAATAGCGATAGCTTTTTCGCGTGCCACTGTCTCAGCAGGCACGTTGTCAGCGTCAACTGCCAGTGGGTTCATAGCTGCGATCTGCATAGCTACGTCCCTGCCAGCAGCAACGATACCTTCGTTAGCTGCCTGGTTCATACCTACCAGTACACCTATGCGGTAGCCTGAGTGGATGTACGGAACCACAGCATCAGCAGTGATCTGCTCAAAACGCGATACGTCGATCTTCTCACCGATCTTAGCAACCATTTCCATCAGTTTTTCGCCCACTGTAGCACCGCTCATTGCAGCAGCTTTCAGGTCGTCGATGGTAGTTACTTTCGTGTTCAGCGCCACGTCAGCTATCTGCTGTGCAAAGTCGATGAACTCAGCGTTTTTCGCCACGAAATCGGTTTCAGATGTCAGGTTCATCACAATGCCGTATGTGTTGTCAGCATTGGCTTTTGCTATTACAACGCCTTCTTTAGCGTCGCGGTCGCTGCGGTTTGCAGCTACTTTCTGACCTTTTTTACGCAGGTAGTCAATAGCGGCTTCAAAGTCACCATTGCTTTCCATAAGCGCTTTGCGGCAGTCCATCATGCCCGCACCTGTCTGCTGGCGCAGTTTGTTCACTTCTGCTGCAGAGATTTGTACTGTGCTCATTGTTGTATTGTTATTTTTTTAGTTTTTTTGAAATTGAGGCTGCAAAGGTCGCATTTTATTATTAAAGCCCCAAATAAGGGGCTTTAATAATGTATGTGCTAATGTTAATTTACCGTTAGATGGGGCAATTACCTGCCTCCTCCCGGACGTGCACCTGCGCCACCCGGACGGCCTGCACCACCTGGGCGACCGGCTCCACGGCCTGCGCCACCCGGGCGACCAGCACCCGCGCCAGCGCCTGCACCGGCTCCTGCACTGCGGCCACGGCCACGTCCGCCACGGCGTCCGCCTTCTCCGTCTTCTTCAGTCAGTTCCATGCCACGGCCCCTGTTTTCTGTCTCCTCTTCGTTGTTATCATCTTCTTCTTTCACCTGAGCACGCTCCTGAAGACCTTCCAGGATAGCTGCAGTGAGGTACTGAGTGATGATAGCGATAGATTTGGTAGCATCGTCGTTCGATGGGATCGCGAAATCTACTTTAGTAGGGTCGCTGTTTGTATCCACCATCGCAATGGTAGTGATACCCAGACGCTTCGCTTCAGCAAGAGCAATGTGCTCGTGGCTGATGTCCACCATGAAGATAGCGGCCGGTACACGACCCATCTGAGAGATACCGCCCAGAACTTTCTCCATTTTCTCCTTGCTGCGTGTAAGTGTCAGACGCTCTTTTTTAGTAACGCTGTCCAGTGTACCGTCGTTCAGCATTTTTTCAATGCTCAACATCTTTTTTACACTCTTACGGATCGTAGCGAAGTTCGTCAGCATACCACCCAACCAACGCTCGGTCACATAAGG
>JACSRV010000130.1 GCA_014879545.1 Chitinophagaceae bacterium
ATCGACGATGCCGACGAAGCCAGCAATAACCACTGCAAGATCATCAGTGGCTTTGCAGATAAGGCCCTGGTTTACAACTTCGATGACTTTGTCTTTACCGATGTAGTAGGCATACTCAAGCGGCACCCGTCCATCCGCAATGTGTACATTACCCGGGGCATAACCGAGTCTTTCTGGCGACACCTCTGGAGCCCTGTTATGCACTATTGCAACACCAACGGACTGCATGAGCGCAGGTTATTGCCGGCTTCAGAAGAGAGTACCTACCAGCACGAAGCCCACAATCAGCACCACCCCAATGCTACTATTGCAACCCTACCCGACTATGTTCTGTACCGCTGGAAACAGGAATGGCACTGCTAAGCCCGCAAAGCCATGTGGAGTATAGGGTACGGTTTACCAAACCCATCAACCGGTGAGCGTGCGGTGACCTCAAAACCAAAGTGACGGTAGAAGGCCAGCGCATCAGCGTTCTGCTCATTTACATCTACACGGCTCACCCCAAGATGTTTTAGGGCATACTCCATCAGCATTCTTCCGCCACCCTTGCCAATGTGGGCAGGTGCCAGAAACAGCATATCCAGCATGCCATCGTTGGCAGCCATAAAGCCGGCTATTTCACCGTCGGCCCCGCGCAAGACATACACAGGCATCCGTTCAAACACCTTATCTCCGACAATCAGCTCTTTGAAAAACAGCACATCCTCCTCTGCAACGAATGGATGGGTGGCCCGCACCGAGTCTTCCCATATCGCTACCAGTGCCGATGCGTCGGCGGGCTTTGCTTTGGTAATTATATAGGTCTGTTGTTGCTGCATGCGTACATCTCCGCCATAAAGGTATTGAAAACGAGGATGGAAGAACGGCCCTTATCACAAGTTATCCCTAAGACACCTTATATTAGCAATACCAAACCAAACTCCATGATACATCCACCACCCGACCACGAGGAGGCACTGCGGCAGCTATGGACCGAATGTTGCGCCGCGGGACCAAAGACCAAGCTCCCAAACACCAACAAGTATGACTACCACCACCATTTGTTCTATCATGGCCGCAACAAAGAGGAAACCCTCGCCTATCTATACTATACACAGCCAGACTACGAGACGTTCATGAGGTGGCTTGCTGAATACCCGCCAGACTTTAAAGCAATATACAAGCACGAGGATCGGATACTGAGCGACGAAGACCTTGCACGCTGGCATCGTGACGGGTACATTGTGGTGAAGGGTGTTGTGCCACGCAGTCAATGTGAGGCTGCCTGTGCGGCAATATGGGAGTACATCAACGCAACGCCCGATGAGCCGGCAACATGGTACAGAGACCATCCCGGCAAAAACGGAATGATGCTGCGACTGGTGCACCACCCTGCCCTGGATGCCAACCGATCCTCCTCACGCATACGGAAAGTATTTGAAGAGTTGTATGGACACGATCAGCTATATCAACCCATCGATAAGGTGAGTTTCAACGCGCCGGAAAGCGGGACCCATAGGTTTACAGGTTCGGCGCTGCACTGGGACGTGAGCATTGCTCCTCCCATACCCTACTCAGCACAGGGGCTGTTGTATCTGACCGACACAACAGCAGAAGATGGTGCGTTTAACTGCGTACCCGGATTTCACCGCATCGCCACTGAATGGCTGAGTGCGACTGAAACCGGCATAAATCCCAGAGATCGGGCAATAAAAGAACTCAAGCCAATACATGTACCCGGCAATGCGGGAGATATGGTGATCTGGTTGCAGGCATTACCCCATTGCGCCACCCCCAACAAGGGCGCAATGCCGCGCATGGTTCAGTACATATCGTGGAGGCCCCAGAACATTAAGGAGGCTGAAGTGTGGCTGTAATCTCTATTTGCCCGACAAACGCTGATACAGCAATGCGGCATTGTGCGCAAAGTTGCCCCATTTGTTCACAATGAAGTCGCGACCGGTGACGGAGAGTCGTTTTCTCAGGTCTCCGTCAGTCAACAACTGACGCAGCGCTTCGGCTAAACGTTGAACGTCTTTGGGAGGAACAAGGATGCCGTTGACGCCGGTAGTGATCAGCTCGGGATGCCCGCACACGTCAGTGGTGATAACCGGTATACCTGATGACATGGCTTCGATGTTGGCATTGGCCAAACCCTCCCAATGCGATGGCAGGCAAAATATATCGGCGGTATTGTACACCTCGCGCACGTTTTGTGGCGGCACCTCTCCAAGGTTCACAAGACAATCAGCCAATCCGCGCCTTGCAGCCTCTTCGTTCAGATCGAACTCGGGAGGACCTGAATGTACAGCTACCACAGTAAAATGCGGCACCTGTGTTTTGATCTGCGCAAGCGCATCAAACAGTTCCAGCCAGCCTTTGCGGGCAATGGCAGTACCAACGTTGAGTATCAGCAAACGGTCGGCAGGCAGGTTGTACTTAGCACGTAGTTGCTGCTTTTGTTCATTGGATACCGGTTTGAAGAAGTCGTGATCAACACCCCAGTTCACCACCTCGTAAGAGAGTTGGGTGCCGAGGATCAGGTTTGTCTCGCGGCCAAGGTAGTCGGCACAGGCAAACCGAAGATCGGCATTTGTCTGCAACTCACGAAAGGCCTTCATTGCGCCTTCGTTCTCGTGGGGCCACACAACAACATCATCTCCAATGGAAAGTATAGCCGACCTCAGCCCCATGCGATGCGCCGCATACTGCACATTGACAGACTCGGGCAACCACTGCGAGAAGAAGATGTCAGTTTCTTTGGACGGCGTTACTCCAAGTTCATTGAAGAGCGCGCCAACCGCATCAGCAAACTTCTCTTTGTGCGAACGCTTATCCAGGGCATAGGGCAACCAGTTGGGGATGCGCGGATGGTACACTTCAATGCCATCATAGATACGATGTACAGGATAATCAGGTCCGGAGTGCTTCCAGCGACCACCGAGCAGAGGGAGCGGAAAGGGTGCTTTTGCGGTCACAGGAATAACCACCCGTAGTTCTGCGCCATTTTCTATCAAACCTTTGTATTGACGGTGTGCGAATATCCCTTTCCATTTTTCGCCCGGAGCGTCAAACGGATAAAACGACGGGAAAGCCCATATCCTCATTTAGCTGCTGTATTGTTCATTTGTTTCGGGTACTCCGGAACAAGGGCATAAAATTAACCTTCAAAGCGCAAAAAGCAAGCACAGGCGCACTACTCCTCACTCCTGAAAGGAATGCTGACCATGACGGTAGTTCCCTTTCCAAGCTCACTGCTGAATGACATAGTTCCACCAACTTTGGCAAGATAGCGGTTCACCAGTTTCAGTCCGAGACCACTGCCTTTCTCCTTGCGGGTCCCCGGGGTAGATTTGAAAAACACCTTCTTTTGTAAAGACGCCAATTGCTCGGGAGTCATGCCTAAACCGGTATCAGAAACTTCAAGAATTGCCAAACCATTTTCTACCCGTATGTCAATACCTATAGTGCCGTTCTCGGTGAACTTGTTGGCATTACCTATCAGGTTACGAAGCACAAATTCGAAGCACTGCGCATTGATGACCGCATGAAAATCAGGTGCTACACGATTCAATATCTTATTCTTCTTATGTTCGGCCGCCAGCAGGAAATAGCCGGCACACTGATCTGCAAGCGCATGGATGTTAGTATCCACCATCTCAAAGTCATCTTCCAGTTGCAGCTTGCCCCAGTCACTGATATTGTTCAGCAGCAACAAGATGCTATCCAGCTGCCGCAATACCAATTCATCTATTTCCGCTTCATCTTCCGGCGACAGCAATCCTTCAGCCTTAACATCATAAGTACTTTTCAGAGACGCGAGCGGGGCCCTGATGTCATGCGCCATTATGGCCATAGTGACCTGCTGCACTTCTGATATACGGCTCAATTCCTTGTTCATGGTGCGCAACTCCAGCAATTTCACCACATTTCTGCTCAACACTGAAAGTGCGAATAATTGTTCATCGTCAAGCTGACGTGGCTGCCGGTCTAAAACACAAAGCGACCCGATGTTGTACCCTGACCGTGTAACCAAAGGAACACCCGCGTAGTAACGGATCTGCGGGTCGGCTATGACAAGTGGGTTATCAGCAAAGCGTTCGTCCACCTTCGTGTCGGGAACGACAAAGACTTCAGACCCGAGAATTGTATAACCACAAAAGGAAACGTTGCGGGCAGTTTCGGTGATATCTATACCCACCCTCGCTTTAAACCATTGCCTGTCATGATCGACGAGAGAAATAAGTGACATAGGCACATTGCATATACGCGACGCCAACTGAACTATCTCATTAAATTCCTGTTCGTAAGCGGAATCCAGAACTTCGTATCGATAAAGTTCTTTCAATCGTTCCGGCTCATTCTGCGGCAATGGGGGTGGAATCATCGTCCAATGTTAAATATCGCTGATGTAAATTATCTCTTACTTTTGTTACGGTCTGAGATCACTTTATTTTCAGGTGGTAAATTTAGTACTGATAGCTGATATAAAATAATATAAATGGATGTTGCGATAGAAAATAGTTGGAAGGAAAGACTTGCTGCCGAGTTCGACAAGCCCTACTTCATTCAGGTGACAGATTTCCTGAAGCAGGAACTTAGGGTCGGTAAGGTAATCTATCCTCCCGGAAAGCTGATCTTCAACGCATTTTCCTGCACTCCGTTTCACGAGGTGAAAGTCGTTATCATAGGTCAGGACCCCTACCACAATCCGGGGCAGGCGCACGGCTTGTCGTTCTCGGTTCAGGATGGTGTGGCACCCCCACCCTCGCTGGTGAATATATTTAAGGAGATACAAAGTGACCTGGGGCTGCAATTGAGCGGTACAGGAAACCTTGAAAAATGGGCGAAGCAGGGTGTTTTGTTACTCAATGCTTCCCTGACGGTGGAAGCCAACAACCCCATGTCGCACAGCAAGGCAGGCTGGCATTTGTTTACTGACGAAGTTATAAGGCAGGTATCCGCCGGAAAGGAACATGTTGTTTTCCTGCTTTGGGGACGTTTTGCTCAGAACAAGGAAACACTCATAGACAGCAGTAAACACCTGATACTGAAATCGGCACACCCGTCGCCATTGTCGGCCTACAACGGCTTTTTCGGGTGCGGGCACTTCAGTAAAGCTAACGCCTGGCTACAACAACACGGCATCCGGCAAATAGACTGGAGCTTATAAGTTCGTGTTAAAAAAGCGCGACAGGCGACTCCCCGGCAGTCTCAGGGTGTTTTCTGTGACCATATTTTAGTTGTTTTGCAGCATGAGTTCGTACTGGGTAAAAACACCGAGATGGCTGAAAAGGTTCTATCCTGCCGATATGGTATGGGATATGCCTCATGGAGATGCCCCAACGGTGTACCTGACATTTGACGACGGACCGCACCCAACCATCACCCCCTGGGTTGTTGAAACACTACGCGAATACGGTGCATCAGCAACATTCTTCTGCGTTGGCAACAATGTAGCACGCTACCCCGACACCTACCAACTTCTTCTGAGTAAGGGCCACACCACCGGCAACCATACCTACAACCACCTGAATGGCTGGAAAACAAATAACGACCATTACATAAAGAACATTGGTCAGGCAGCCCACCACATAAACAACCGGTTATTCCGCCCACCCTACGGAAGGATCAGGCTGTCGCAGCTCAGGAAACTAAAAAAGACCAACAACAATTGGACAGTTTACATGTGGGATATTCTGAGCGGCGATTTCGATAAGAACCTGACACCTGAGCAGTGCCTCGAAAATGTGCTGACCCACCTCGCACCCGGATCGATAGTGGTATTTCATGATTCGGAAAAAGCCGCAGAACGGATGCAATATGCGCTGCCACGAGTGCTGGAACACTGCAGGAAGAACCAATGGAAGATGAAAGCGCTGCCCACCATCTGATATTACCTACCCTTATGGGAGCAGAAATGAATTAGTTTTGCGCCATGATATTCGTGGATACCCATACCCATTTGTACGACGAAAGACTGATAGCAGACGAGCACCAGATTGACAGGGCGATAGCCGCAGGCGTTACAAAAATGTACATGCCCAACTGCAACAGCGAAACAATTGCAGGTATGTTGCAACTGGCCGATAAATGGCCTGCCAATTGCCTGCCCATGATGGGATTGCACCCATGTTATGTAAAGGACGACTACAAGAACGAACTACAAATTGTGTCGCAGCAACTGACACAACGCAAATATTATGCTGTTGGGGAAATAGGCCTGGACTATTACTGGGATATGACCTTCAAGGCGCAACAGATAGAGGCATTTGAATACCAGATAGATATTGCGTTGCAACATCAGTTGCCTATAGTGATTCACAGCAGGGAATCTACACGTGACTGCATTGACATTGTGCGCAAAAAACAAGACGGACGGCTGAAGGGTGTATTTCATTGTTACAGCGGCACGCTCGAGGAAGCGAAGGAGATACTGGAACTTGGGTTTTACCTGGGTATAGGTGGCGTGGTCACGTATTCAAAGGGTTCTTTGCCCGACATAATAATGGAAGTACCACTGTCAGGTATCATACTTGAAACCGATGCGCCCTACCTGGCACCTGTACCCTACCGTGGCAAGAGAAACGAAAGCAGCTACATACCTGTAATAGCTGCCCGAATTGCAGAACTTAAAGGACTGCCGATAGAGGAAGTTGCAGAAACGACCACGGCAAATGCCAATATCCTATTCGGTGGCTAGTCAGCCTCATTCGTCAAATTGCCAAGCCTTGAGATTGCTGACATACAAATCCTGATCGCTGCCTCCATTCCAAAATATAATTTCGACAAAATCGAAATGCTCTTTGGGCAATCTTACGTCAATGAACAGCCTTTTAGTCTTACCATCACGTAATGACCGATTAACTCGAAGTACATTTAATTTCAGTTCTTTTTCTACATTATCTTTCATCAACCTAACGATAAACTGCGCCATTTTCCAATCATCATCAGTTTTGTTCTCCGACCTAAAATCCGCTTCTATCCTTAACCACTGTGCCGGTCCACTAAAACCAAATTTATACACTTTACTATTTTGACGGTCTTTTGTTAGCAACAGATATGAATGTTTAGATGCGCTATCATTATGTCTTTGAGTATCTGTCAATTCGGAAAAATCGTTAGAATAGACCACTCTTTTATTTTTCATCACACCTTCAAACAACTCTGTCTCGTCTCTTAAAAAGATGGTTTCCTCTGGAACATGCCATCTGCCGACTACACGCCAATAGTAGTTCCTTGTCATATTATCGACATCATAAAGTCCTCCACCATGATATTGTACCATTGTCCATGTATTGAAATAAACAAAAAAGGCAACTAATGTAGAGTAGAGGTATATCAGCCATCTCTGTGCAAAAATAAATTCTGTAAGTGTAGCAATTGGAAAGAAAAGAACAGGAAAAGATTGTATCATGGCACGTCCTCCATATGACCATATGTCCCACGTACAGACCACATAGTAATTGAGAAAGAAAAAACTAAGTATGGCAAGTTTGTTCCTTCCGTTTTTAAAAAAAAACGGAATTCCTATAAATGCTAACACCATCGTTGGGCAATACATCAACCATCCACTTTTATAACTAAACGTGTATTCTATAAAGTATGGGTGCAGGAAGTTGAAACCTTGCCCTCCGTAACTGTATACAAACCAATGCCCGGACACATACTTCCAATAGAATAGTTGTATCGAATAAACAGCCATCGCCATTACCAGTGCTAATGTCATTTTCGGAATTTGTTGCCTAAACAATCTTATCCTATTTCGAAAAGCAGTTAGTGTCACTGAATCAATGCCCCAAAATAAAGGAATGAGGAAAGAAAGTACATCCGTAGGTCGGGTGAGCGTAGCAAGTCCTACCAAAAATCCGATACGGATAGCATAACGCATGTTGAATGTCTTATGGAAATAATGGGTATTTATTAATAGAAATACATAAATCACAAACAACCAATTATGCGACATGCCTACGTCTATCGCAGAACTATTGAGATAATTGGTTCCAATTGTGAGCAAGATTAAAACAAGCGCGACTGTATTGTCGTCATAATATAACAAAAACAACTTTCTGAAGTACCATAACCCCAATATTGCAATCAAAACACCTCCAATCT
>JACSRV010000039.1 GCA_014879545.1 Chitinophagaceae bacterium
AAGTCGTCGATCTTGCGGACAGGCACCAATCCTCCAAGCGGGCCGCCTATGTGCATGGCCTTAACCGCTTTCCGGAAGCCGCCACCGAGAGTATCAGTCACGACACGGAGGGGTGTACCCATATCGACCTCATAAATACCCGGGCGATTGAAGTGCCCATCGAGAGAAACGAGTTTGGTGCCGGTTGATCGTCCTTTGCCAATTGATGCAAACGCTTCGCCACCGTTCTCGACGATCCATGGGATACAAGCGAGCGTCTCGACGTTGTTGACAACAGTGGGTTTGTTGAAAAGGCCGTGTTGTGTGGGGTATGGCGGGCGTACACGCACCTCGGGACGCTGTCCTTCGATTGATGAAAGAAGGGCGGTCTCTTCGCCGCATATATAGGCACCCTGTGCCTTGATGACCTTGAAATCGTAAGAAAAACCCGAACCGAGGATATTCTGACCTATGTAACCGGCAACGCGGATATCATCGATGGCAGCCTGGGTGATCGCAACCGCCTCGGGATACTCGCCACGGATGTAGACCACTCCATGACCTGCACCGGCAATGTATCCAGCAATGATCATTCCGAGGAGGACAGAATGAGGGCGTTCCTCCAATAAATAACGATCGCTATATGCCCCGGGATCGCCTTCATCGGCATTGCAAACAATGAATTTGGTATCTCCGGCGGTGTTTTTGCAAGACTCTAATTTGAATGCGATTGGGAAACCGGCTCCTCCCCTGCCCCTGAGTCCTGACACTTTGAGTGTGGCAAGAAGATCATCGGGCGACATGGACAGTGCCTTTGTCAGTATCTCATAATATGGCGCTAAACCGGGGAAGGGCGCTGTTAGTAACTGAGCGCCTGATGCAGCAACATGGTACTTATCCATTGGCAGGACAGTGCCTGCTTTGATGTCATTTATCTTGTCGATGTCGGCACCAGAGTAGTTGCGGCCGGCATAGTGAAACGCGGAATTCTCGTGACAACGGCCAAGGCAGCACATCTCGCCTATTTCTTCTTCAGCAAAGGCGCCTTTAAGTTTATGGTGCAGGGCATCCTGTGTTCCGGCGGCCAAACAAGCGCTACCGTTACAGGCGTAGACCTTTTTACCCTGATTTTCGGGGCGGAGGAAATCGTAGAAGGTTGCGGCACCATACACATTCGCCTTACCCATCAAAAATTCATCGGCAAGCGCTGATGCCTGTTCTTTGGAAACGGCGCCGGTCTGAGAAGCGGCTATTCCGAGTTCTTCAAACAGGTTTTCGCGCAACCCTTTACGCCCTGATAATTCGCTTAGGTTCTTTGACATAACAATGCTGATCTTACTGGTTAATCAAATGTAAGATAGGATTTCCATTTTTTGTGCATAACGCTGAAACAGGCTATTCCATGAATTCGCTCAGTTCGAGCCAGCGCATTTCTTTTTCCTCCAGCGCGGTGGTTATCTCTGTGATACGTACACTCAACTTCTGTATCTCATCGTAAGCCAGACCAGGCATAGCCATCCGCTCTGTTACGGCTGTTTTTTCAGCTTCCAGAGCAGGCATATCCTTTTCGAGCTGTTCGAATTCTCGTTTTTCCTTAAATGACAATTTGCGCTTGACCGATGAAACAGCTGTGACCTGATCGGGGGCGACAGCGGTAGATGCTTCGGGAGCGGGGCTTTCTTTGGTTTTTTCGCGTGTACGCTCCTCGATGCGGTATTGGGAATAGTTGCCGGGGAAATCGCGCACAACACCGTCTCCTTCAAAAACAAAAAGGTGATCGACCAGTCTGTCCATAAAGTAACGATCGTGCGACACTATGACGAGGCAACCCTGAAACTCGGCAAGGAAATTCTCGAGTACTGATAGTGTAGGAAGATCGAGATCGTTGGTAGGTTCGTCGAGAACAAGGAAGTTAGGATTGCGGAACAGGATCGTAAGCAGCTGTAGTCGCTTCTTCTCTCCCCCACTCAATTTGGACAGGTAGGTATATTGCTGCTCAGGCGGAAAGAGGAATAACTGAAGGAACTGTGCCGCACTGAGGGTGCCACCGTTTGCCAATGGGAAATTCTCGGCAATACCTTTTACGTATTCTATTATCCTCATATCCTCCTTTATTTCGAGGCCCTGCTGAGAGAAATTGCCGAATACGACAGTGTCACCAATGTTTATCTTTCCGCTATCGGCCGGTTCAAAACCTTGCAGCATATTGAGGAACGTACTCTTACCGGCGCCATTTTTGCCAATAATGCCTATCCTTTCTCCTTTCTTGAAAGTGTAGTCGAAACCTTTGAGGATGACCTTGTCGCCGTAGCTCTTATACACCTTTTTCATCTCGGCGATCTTGCCACCGAGTCGTGTCATTTTCACCTGAAGTTCCACCTGCAGATCAACCACTTTCTGCTTGGCTCTGGCTTCTACCTCATAAAAATTGTCCTGTCGGCTTTTGGATTTAGTGGTGCGGGCACGGGGTTGTTTGCGCATCCATTCAAGCTCCTTCCTATATAGGTTACGGGCTTTGTCGATATTGGCGAGCGTATTTTCGATCCTCGCAGCTTTTTTTTCGAGGTAGTCCTGATAATCGCCGCGATAGGTGAAAATCTGTTCTCCATCGAGTTCCCAGATGACATCGCATACATCCTCGAGGAAGTAACGATCGTGGGTTACCATGAGCAAGGTGACCTTTTCCTGATTCAGGTAATTCTCGAGCCATTCCACCATACCAACGTCCAGATGATTGGTAGGTTCGTCCATAATAAGGAGGACGTGCCTATGTTCGAAACCAATGTCGATGAGTATCTGTGCGAGTGCCACACGTTTGCGCTGCCCCCCTGATAAGGTGCGCACAGGTTGGTTGAGGTTGTGAATATTCAGTTTTCCGAGTATCTGATGGACCTTGGCCTCAAAATCCCACGCGCCGAGTTCATCGAGGCGCGCCAAAGCTGCCGAAAGTTCTGCAGGGTCTTTTTCTTTTTCCGCTACCACGCGTTCGTAGTGACGTAATGCTTCAGCAACCGGGTGCCTGTAATGGAAAATGTTATCGAGAACGGTGGCATTCTCGTCAAACTTCGGCTCCTGTTCGAACAATGCGACTGACACATCTTTATGCACCCAAACCGTGCCTTCGTCAACTGTATCTTTTCCGGCGAGGATACGCAGAAGTGTCGACTTTCCTGTTCCGTTTCTTGCGATAAGGGCAATTTTATCCCCCTCACTTATATGGAAAGTTATATTTGTAAACAGTGGTTTTATCCCGTAGGTCTTACTGATGCGCTCAGCAGAAAGGTAATGCATATTGTATGTAAAGGTACGTTGATACTATGAATGAAACGTTTGGGAATAAGCAGGCGAGAGTGTGAAATAACATAAAAAGGGCGCTACCTGCACGGAGCGCCCATATCTTTATCAGGATCAACGTTAGTAAGCCCGGGCAAACAAAACCCTTTGTGTAGATGGCTTACCAGTGAGGATACATGTACCTGGCTCCTGCTCGTAGTTGAGCGGGATACAACGAATAGTAGCCTTCGTTAATTCCTTGATCTTTTCTTCTGTTTCAGGAGTACCGTCCCAATGAGCGGCAACAAACCCTGCCTGTTCGTCCAGTACTTTCACGAAATCATCCCATGTATCGACCTTACGGGTATTATCGTTGCGGAACTGTAGCGCCTTCGCATACATGTTGGCCTGAATGTCATCCAGCAATGCTGCAATATGAGCTGACAATCCGTCTAACGAGACAGATGCTTTCTCCTTAGTATCGCGGCGTGCGACTTCGGCAACATTATTTTCCATATCGCGTGCACCCAATGCAATACGCACAGGTACACCCTTCATTTCGTACTCAGCAAATTTCCAACCCGGCCTTGCTGTATCGTCATCGTCAAATTTGACACGGATACCTTTTGAACGCAATTCCGACACTAATGAATTGGCGTATATATTGATGCGTGCCTGAGCTTCGGGATCCTTATTCATGATAGGAACGATAACTACCTGAAGCGGAGCGATGCGCGGTGGCAGGACCAATCCCTGATCATCGCTATGCGCCATAACGAGCGCACCGACCAAGCGAGTAGAAACACCCCATGATGTAGCCCATACATAATCGAGTTTGTTCTCTTTGTCGCGGAAAGTAACATCAAATGCCTTGGCAAAATTCTGCCCAAGGAAGTGTGAAGTACCCGCCTGAAGTGCCTTTCCATCCTGCATGAGCGCTTCGATACAGTAAGTATCTTCCGCACCTGCAAACCTTTCATTGGCTGTTTTCACCCCGCGTACGACAGGGACAGCCATGTATTGTTCAGCAAAGGTTGCGTAGACCTCCAACATTTTTTTTGTCTCTTCGATCGCCTCTTCGCGAGTAGCGTGGGCGGTGTGGCCTTCCTGCCAGAGGAATTCGGTGGTGCGCAGGAAAAGGCGTGTACGCATCTCCCAACGAACTACATTTGCCCACTGATTGATGAGCAGCGGCAGGTCGCGGTAAGACTGGATCCAATCTTTATAAGTGTTCCAGATTATCGTCTCGGATGTGGGGCGCACGATGAGCTCTTCCTCAAGTTTAGCATCGGGATCGACAACGACGCCGCCACCGTTGGGGTCGTTCTTGAGACGATAGTGCGTAACAACCGCGCACTCTTTAGCAAAACCTTCTACGTGAGCAGCCTCTTTACTGAGAAAGCTCTTGGGAATAAACAACGGGAAATATGCATTCTGGTGACCTGTCTCTTTGAACATACGATCGAGTACATCGCGCATATTTTCCCACAGTGCGTAACCATGCGGCTTGATCACCATACAACCTTTTACCGCAGAATAATCTGCAAGCCCCGCCTTCAAAACAATGTCGTTATACCATTGTGAATAATCTTCACTTCTTGATGTTATTTCCTTTGACATAAAAGTAAACCTGAGGTAATTTTAATAGTCTGATAAAAAGACACGGAGACAGAACCTGAGCTCAACTATAAATTGTTAAAATTCAATGTATGAAGTCTTCCGAATGGCGCAAATGTAGTAATTTCACTAAGGATTTTACCTAAAAACAATTCAAAATGAAACGTTTCGTACTGACCGGACTGCTGATAGCGGGAATGATACAGGGAGCTACTGCTCAGGTGGATGACATTTATGCATCGGGTTCAGATCAAAGTAATCAATCGGCCAAAGAGCAACGTCGTGAAGAGCGCAGGAAACAACGTGAAGAAAGGCGCAATGACAGCTACCGCAACCAATATGACGAAAACAATGCCGGAGGCGATCAAGGTGGGCAGTTTAATGATGGCAACTTCAACGGAGAGGACTATGTAGATTATGACGACGATTATTCCTACAGTACCCGCCTCAACCGATTTGATAATGACTTTTACAACATGGGGTACTTCAGTACGTTCTACAATCCGTACTGGTATAACAGATATTGGTATGACCCATACTGGGGTTACAACCCATGGCGGCCCGGTTTCAGCGTGAGCGTTGGATATGGCGGTCCGTATTGGAGCTCGGCATGGGGCTGGAACACATGGTATGGATATGGTGCATGGGGCAGCTACTGGAATTATCCTTACTACGGCGGCTGGTATTCACCAGTGTATTACGGCGGCGGCTATTGCGGTGGCTATTATAATGGCTACTGGAACGGGTATTATGCAGGCCATTACGGAAACTCATACAATTACACCCCACGTTACTACCGCCCTGCGGGGACACGGGTGTACCAGAACACCGCCTATAACGGCCCGAGGGGAGGAAGTGGATACCGCAGTGCTCCGAGCCAACTGGGACTGAGGAATTACGGACCGAACAATACGTACAGAACTTATGGCAACAGCTACCGTACCGGCTCACCTCAGCGAGGTGATCAATTCAACAACAACCGGGTAGGACAAAGCGGACAAGAAAACGGTTCGCGCACATACCGAAATAATGGCTGGGGCGGCAACCGAAACGGCACCAACGGGACGCAAAATAATGAACCAAGCCGTACACGTGGCTTCTTCAATAATGTAGGCCGTAGTATTGCAGAACAACGCAATTTTGACAACGGAGGTGGTTCGAGGTATAATAACAACCAACAACAACCCAGTGGTGGCGGCAATCAGGGAGGCAGGACCTATAGCAACCCTAACCCCGGCGGCAGAACCTACAGTAACCCTAACCCGGGTAATAGCAATCCGGGTGGAAGGTCGTTCGGCAATCCGGGTGGTGGAAACTCCGGTGGTCGCTCGATCGGGAACCCGGGTGGCAGTAGTCCATCACCAAGCGGTGGCGGCGGCGGTGGAGTAAGAGGCGGCGGACGCCGATAGGCCTAAGCGTTAAACTATTCATAATAAAGGCATTGTTACCCGAGGTAATGATGCCTTTTAGATTTAAGCATTAAAACAGGTACAGTATTTGTAGTTATTTTGCAGATATATCCTGATCCAAACACACTAACATTATGCGATACACCAAGCTTGTATTGATACCTACGCTCTCGATAGGCGCGGCCGCGGCGAGCGCACAGATAACTGAAAACATACAGGGCATGAACAGCGGCGTGCAACAGGCATACGCCTTGTCGAACCTGACAGTGCAAGGCACTGCAAGGTCGATGGGATTTGGTAATGCACTGGGCTCGATAGGTGGTGATTTCAGCTCGCTGAGTGTGAACCCGGCGGGACTGGGTGTGTACAGGTCATCGGAACTGACGTTTACCCCTACCCTGAGAATGAACAGCGCAAGCAGTCAGTATCTGGGCGAAGTGAAGGAAGACAACAACACGCGTTTCAATTTCAATAACGTAGGTATCGTTTTTACCAATGCACCAAAGGGAAAACGGTACGAGAAAAGAAAATGGAAGGCAGTTTCCTTCGCGATAGGGAACAACCGTGTCGCTGACTTTAACCGTAACTACAGTTTTGCGGGAAATAACTCTGCAAACTCCGCGTCACAGACATTTGAGGCGGATGCGAACAAATTTTATGAAGACCCATACAGCACAGACCCCATAAGCGTGCCGGGGTACTTAGGGTATCAGGGATACGTGATCAACAACTACAATAATCAGAAATACGAGTTTGCTTCAAGCGTGCCATTTAGCGGTGGCGTGCGACAGGAAGTGACTGTGAAAGAGCGGGGACGGATCAACGAATTCGCAATGTCGCTTGGCGGAAATTATAAAGAACAACTGATGCTGGGTGCTACCCTCGGATTGCCGACAGTGCGTTACACAGCGGACTACACGATAACCGAGTCGCTGGCACCGGGTAATGTTGCGGCGAACCCGGATACATTTATATCGTTCAAATACAATCAGTACACGAACGTGAAGGGTAATGGCGTGAACCTGAAAATCGGCGCGATCTTCAAACCGAACGACAACATACGTGTAGGTGCTGCATTTCATTCGCCATCGGTGTATGCGCTGACGGAGACGTACACACCATCGATCTCATCGGCTGTCGCGAACAAGACCATAATCCTGAACACGTCGAACCAACGGACTGTGACCGATCAGTTCAGTTATAGTTTCGTAACACCATGGAGGGGGATACTGAGTGGTTCTTATGTAATGAAGGGTATAGGGTTTGTGACACTTGATTATGAATATGTGGGCTACGGCTCTATGGGATATATATACCCTACCAGTGACGGCCTGGGCAACAGCTATGCACAACAAGAATATGATATGAACCAGAAGATAACAAGCACGTACCAGAACACATCGAACGTGCGGGTAGGTGCTGAAGGACTGCTGTCTAAATTTATTATGGCGCGTGTAGGATTCGGTTATTACGGCAATCCATACAAGGTATCAACCATCAACGGTCAACGTATGGACTTTAATGCAGGTATCGGGTTCAGAGATAAAGATTTCTTTATTGATCTGGCGTTTGTGCATAGCATCTATCAGGCTCAGCTGCAGCCATATGCTATAGACTACAACTACATAAAGACCAACATAGAGCCTGTAGCTGCCATTCCAGTTGCAAAGACCGATTTCAGTATGAACAACATTGCGATGACGATAGGCTTTAAATTCTGATAATATCAACCAAGTATCACGAAGGGCTGATATTTATATAAAATTGCCTGCAAGATTCGATTTGCTCGTAGCATGTTTTTCCATGA
>JACSRV010000035.1 GCA_014879545.1 Chitinophagaceae bacterium
CCTACTATTCTTCAGGCTATTCCTCTATCTGGCTACCGCCTAAAATAAGCTAAAAACCACCCTGTATAGCCAATGGTGTGACCTGTCGTATCTACACGCTATACCTTCCAATTACTTTTCCGGTAGTGGTGCATAGCTTTTTAGTTTCGTAAATGTTTAGCTACTGCTTTCTTGGCGTTTAATATACTTTAGAAATGTGTTTCTAAAGTATTGCTGTCCGTCATTGTTTTAACAGAACAGAGATGGCGTACGGCCATCAACCTACAAAGAATTTTACCGGACCAACCCGCACAGATACAGCATTGCCGTATCTGATACGACATATTGCTTAGTCAAATCAATTTAAAACATTCAAAATTATCATACAATGAAAAATAGATATATCTCAGGCCTGATGGCTTTATTCACTCTTTTTATGGCAGCATGTAATCAGAACACGGGAAATAAATCGGAACAGGCAAAACAGGACGATCCGGCCAATGTTTCAGCTACACCTGCATCCCAACAGGAAAACCAAGCTGCTAAAAAAGACAATTTTGCAGAACTCTTTTCACATTATCAACATCTTGCCTTAGCCCTATCTTCCGATGACGACAAGGAAGCCGCACTTGCTTCCAAAGGAATTTTAGAAGCTCTACCAAATATAAATACCGGGAATTTTACTGCCGAGCAAAATTCCAAGTACGATGAAATCATAGCAGATGTAAAGGAACACGCAGAACATATACAGGAAAACATCGGAAACATTGCACACCAGAGGGAACACCTGGTCGGACTAAGCGACGACCTGTACGACATTACCAAAACCTTCGGTTCGGAAAAGACCATCTATAAAGTCTATTGTCCGATGTACAACGACGGAAAAGGTGCTTTCTGGCTGAGCAGCATCAAAGAGATCAAGAACCCGTACCACGGTCAGGAGATGCTGGGTTGTGGCGAGATTCAGGAAGAGTTAAAATAGTACCAACAAAATTCCCCGGCATACAGGGCGGAACCTGTATGCCGATTGTAAAACTGAATATGTTATGCTTAATAAAATAATCAAGTATTTTCTTGAAAACAGGGTAATAACATTGTTATTGCTTGTAGCGCTGATTATATGGGGACTATCAACAGCTCCATTTAATTGGCAGGCAGGGGTACTACCGAGAGATCCGGTACCTGTCGATGCCATTCCCGATTATGGGGAAAACCAACAGATCGTTGCCACAGAATGGATGGGGCGTTCTCCCAAAGACATACAGGATCAGATAACCTATCCGCTCACCACGTCACTTTTGGGTATTTCGGGAGTGAAAACCATTCGTAGTACATCGATGTTCGGTATGTCTTTCATCTACATCATTTTTGAAGAGGATGTAGAGTTCTATTGGAGCAGGTCAAGGATTTTGGAAAAACTGAATTCCTTACCGCCCGGCACCTTGCCCGAAGGCGTTCAGCCAGGTCTTGGACCCGATGCTACCGCACTTGGACAGATATTCTGGTACACACTGGAAGGACGAAATCCCAAGACCGGGGAACCTGCTGGAGGATGGAATCCCGATGAGCTCAGGACGGTTCAGGATTTTTATGTCCGCTATTCGGTTTCGTCCGCTGATGGCGTTTCCGAGGTTGCTTCCGTTGGAGGTTTTGTAAAGGAATATCAGGTAGAGATTAATCCCAATGCCATGCGGGCTTTCAACGTTTCCATTATGGATGTGATGGGAGCCATTCAAAAAAGCAACCTGGATATCGGTGCAGAAACGGTCGAGATCAATAAAGCAGAATATCTTGTCAGAGGATTGGGATATATCAAGAACGTATCCGATCTGGAAGAGGCTGTGGTCGGTATTCAGAACGGAGTGCCCGTAAAAATAAAAGATGTAGCATTTGTCAATCTCGGGCCTGCTACCCGCAGGGGCGGATTGGACAAAGAAGGTATCGAAGCGGTGGGTGGCGTTGTTGTAGCCAGATATGGTTCAAATCCACTGCATGTTATTGAAAACGTCAAGGAAAAAATAAAGGAGATAGAAGCGGGTCTTCCGGAAAAGGTACTACCCGACGGTACTGTTTCCAAAGTAACGGTCGTTCCGTTCTATGACCGCTCCGGTCTGATTATGGAAACCATAGGAACGCTTGAAACAGACCTTTCTCACGAGATACTGATCAGCATCATCGTCATCATTATCATTATTGTCAATCTACGTGCATCTGTAGTCATATCGAGTTTGCTCCCCATAGCGGTGCTGACCACATTTATAGTCATGCGGCTGTTGAATATCGATGCCAATATTGTTGCTCTTTCCGGTATTGCCATAGCCGTTGGGGTTATGGTCGATATAGGTGTGGTCTTTGTCGAAAATGTCATACAGCACATGGAAAAACCGGAGAATAAAGGAGTTACCAAAGGAAAGGCATTTGTGGATCTCATATTCAGAAGTGTGAGTGAGGTGTCTACACCTACAATCGTTGCGATGCTGACCACTATTATCAGCTTCCTGCCGGTATTCTTCTTGGAAGCACAGGAAGGTAAACTTTTCAAACCATTGGCCTATACCAAAACAATTACCCTGATATCGGCTCTTGTACTTGGGATGATGATCGTTCCAACACTAACGTATTATTTCTTTTCGATAAAGGTATCTTCAAAAAAAATCCGTAAAATACTGAACATATTGCTTGTCGCCGGAGGAATTATACTATTTCTGGCAACAGGTACCTATATCGCTCTGATCCTGCCATTATTTGGATTGAATAACCTGTTCGCCCATAAATGGAAGGATGAAAAGATCCCGAACTATATCAATGCCGGAATTGCAATATTGGGAGCAGTGTCATTCCTCACTTCCGAATGGCTCCCGGTCGGTCCGCAGGCAGGGTTCATTTCCAACCTGCTTGTTGTAGCGACCTGTATCGCATTGATATTGGGCTTCTTCTCATTGCTTATTGCTAATTATGAACGCCTGATAAGATGGTGCCTGGACAATCGTCTTAAATTTATGATGATCCCTGTCCTGACCCTATTGTTCGGTATTACCATCTGGCTTGGTTTCAATACCGTTTTCGGCTTTGCCGCCAAAGGCTTTGAAACATTGGGATGGAAAAATTTCAGGCAGACCGCCTTCTGGGAAAGTGCATCCGGCAAATTCCCCGGTATCGGACAGGAGTTCATGCCGAGCCTGAACGAAGGTTCATTCCTGTTGATGCCAACAAGTATGCCCCACACAGGCATTGAGCAGAACCTTCAGTTCATAGGAGCGTTGGACAAACGGATCAGCAGCATTCCCGAAGTGGTCACTACAGTTGGAAAATGGGGACGGGCAAATTCGGCCCTCGATCCGGCACCGACCCAGATGTTTGAGAATGTGATCAATTACAGACCTGAATTTATCGTGAATGAAGACGGGCACCGTATGAGGTTCAAGGTGAATAATAAGGATGAGTTCATACTTAAAAATGGAGGCATCTACAATCCCGAAAACGGATTCCGTCTGATTCCTGCCGACAGTTTGATCATTGATGAAAAAGGCGATTATTTCAGGCAATGGAGACCTCACATCAAGACAAGCGATGATATCTGGCAGGAAATAGTTAACGTATCCCATATGCCAGGACTGACCTCTGCACCCAAATTACAGCCTATAGAAGCAAGACTGGTTATGCTTTCTACAGGTATGCGGGCTCCGATGGGGCTAAAGGTATCGGGTCCTGACCTTGAATCCATTGAAGCGGGTGGAAAATTACTGGAAGCTGCTTTAAAGGAAGTTCCGTCCGTACTTCCTTCAACGGTCTTTTATGACCGGGCTGTTGGTGCACCGTATATAGAAATCAAGCTCAACAGACAGAACATGGCCCGTTACGGCATCACTGTGGCTGATTTGCAGGAAGTCATCAGTGCTGCTGTCGGAGGTATGCCACTTACCACTACGGTTGAAGGTCGTGAACGGTTCCCTGTAAGATTAAGGTATCCAAGGGAATTACGGGAGAATCCAGAAGAACTCTCCAAACTGCTTATTCCTACAGCCATCGGAGCACAGATACCGATGAAAGAGGTTGCCGATATCCAATACACCAAGGGGGCACAGATGATACAGAGTGAAAATACCTTCTTACTTGGCTATGTCATCTTTGACAAGGTAGCGAATGCCGCAGAGGTTGATGTGGTCAGGGAAGCCGACAATCTGCTGAAGCAAAAAATAAGCTCGGGAGAGATAAAACTACCTAAAGGAGTCACCTATAAGTTCGCAGGAAACTATGAACAGCAACAAAGAGCCAGCGACCGTCTGATGATATTGATACCATTATCACTTATCCTTATACTGGTCATCCTTTATTTTCAGTTCAAGAGCGTTACGGCATCCCTGATACATTTTTCGGGCGTATTCGTGGCATTCGCCGGAGGTTTTATCTTCCTGTGGCTCTATGGGGAACCTTGGTTCCTCAACTTTTCGATTGGCGATGTGCAGATGCGGGAGCTGTTCCAAATACACCAGATCAATCTAAGTATAGCCGTTTGGGTGGGCTTCATCGCCTTATTTGGCATATCTACGAGTGATGGTGTGCTGATGGGCTCATTCATACACGACACCTTTGTCGAGCGTAATCCACGTACCAGGGAATCCATCAGGGAAGCTGTTGTTTATGCAGGTAGAAGACGTGTCAGACCAGCTGCCATGACCACCGGAGTTACCCTTATAGCCCTTTTGCCTATTCTGACCTCTGTCGGTAAGGGTTCCGATATTATGGTTCCCATGGCCATACCAACTTTTGGCGGTATGCTGATCCAATCCATGACCATGTTTGTCGTACCTGTACTGCAATGCTGGTGGCGTGAATGGGTCATTAAAAAAGAGGGGCATATTAACGAATAAAACGAAATAAATTATGTCAAAAAATAAGATCAAATATTTAATAACGATGCTTCTGTGTTCGGTCATAACGGGCGTTACGTTTGGGCAGACCGATTCATTGAGCCACTACCTGGAAGTAGCCGCCCGAAACAATCCGGGTGTAAAAGCCAGCTTTTCGGCCTATCAGGCATCGTTACAAAAAATCCCGCAGGCAGGAGCCATTCCCGATCCCCAATTGGATATGGGATTTTTCCTTCAGCCAATGGAGATTATAGATGGAAGACAATACGGGAATGTACAGGTGATGCAGATGTTCCCTTGGTTCGGTACACGAAAAGCAGCCCGTACCGAAATGACACATATGTCCAAAATGGCTTTCGAAGAGTTCCGGCAAAGCAGGGATAATCTTTACCTACAGGTATATACACAATGGTTTATACTATGCCGTTTGCAGGAACAGCTGAACAACAACCGTGAAAATAAAAAATACCTTGAACAGTTGGAACAGCTTGCATTGAGAAAGTTTTCGGCATCGGGAGGAAAAGGCACTACCAATACACCGGTGCCGTCTCCACAGCCTGTAATCACCTCTCAGGGTAGTTCTAACAGTGGTATGTCCGGCATGGGTGGTATGGGAGCTAAAAGCAATCAGCCCGGCAACCGTAACCAGCCCGCAATGGCTCCGATGGGCGGTGGTATGGGAGATAATATGCCCGCATCTTCCGGTATGTCGGATGTACTTCGAATCCAACTGGAAATAGCAGAGATCGACAATAACATAGAAAGTTATCTTTCGGAAATTAAAGCAGCGGAAGCAGCTTTTAATGCCATAATGAACCGTCCTGCACACCATGAGGTCATTTTGCCCGATAGCCTTACCCAAATTCCATTTTCGCTCGATATTGCATCCGCAATGGATCAGATAACTGAGCAGAACCCCATGCTGGGGATGCTGGTCGAAAAAGGAGAAGCTTTTAAGGCCAAAGCCGAAATGGACAAAAAAATGAGCTATCCCATGATTGGCGTAGGGCTTCAGTACATGATGATCGGAAAGCGTAAGCCGATGGGAATGGGTATGGGAATGGATGAGTTACCTATCACCAGTATGAACGGAAAGGATATGATTATGCCAATGGTTTCTTTAACGATACCTATTTATCGTGGCAAGTACAGGGCACAGCAACAGGAAAGTAAATATTGGTGGCAGGCCAGCCGTGATGAATACGACAATACACGGAACTCTTTGGAAGCAGAACTATATCAATCCAAACATCTTTTGGATAATGCTTCACGAAAAATAGAGCTCTATGCAAAGCAGTCCCAGCTTGCCCAGGCTACCTATAATTTAATAACCCAGGAGTTTATTACAGGTAAAAGCGACCTGAGCGATGTGATACAGGTGCAACGTCAGTTATTGGACTATCAGTTGAAAAAAGCAGAGGCTATAGCTGAGTATAACACAATGGTTGCAGGTATCCAAAAACTGATTTCATTCAAAGACGATGAACAAGCAAAAACAAATTAGATTATGAAAACCAAGATAATGAACATCATACAAAACAGGTATTTAAAATACGGTACGATCCTTTTGGTCGGCCTGCTGCTGGGCTGGCTGATTTTTGGTGGCTCATCAGGTGAAGTAGATCATTCTACGCACGACCATTCAAAGGAAGGAGCGGAAAAAGAAGTCTGGACCTGCTCCATGCACCCACAGATAAAAATGGATAAACCGGGGAAATGTCCCATCTGTGCAATGGATCTGATTCCATTAAAAACGTCGGGAGGTGGTGATGAGGCCATAGACCATAATGCTATCCAGCTTTCAAAAGAAGCAGTAGCATTGGCTAATATCCAGACATCCGTGGTCAGTCGCCAAAATCCCATTAAAGAAGTACGGCTGTATGGTACGATACAGGAAGATGAACGTCTTTCGCAATCCCAGACATCACACGTAAACGGAAGGATAGAAAAACTGTTCATCAATTTCACGGGAGAAACCATACGTGAAGGACAGACCATTGCCACAATATATTCACCTGAACTACTTAGTGCGCAGCAGGAACTATTGGAAGCCGTAAAAATGCAGGGATATCAACCTGCATTATTGGCCGCCGCAAAGGAAAAACTTCGTTTGTGGAAATTGACGGATAGACAGATTGCTGCAATAGAAAAATCAGGGGTAGTGAATCCCCTTGTTGAGATCAAAGCTACTTCAAGCGGGATTGTTACAAGTAAGAAAGTAAACCAGGGAGACTACATTGGTCAGGGTAGCGTATTGTTCAGCGTAGCAAACCTTTCAAGGGTTTGGGCAATGTTTGAAGCTTATGAAACTGATCTTCCATTCTTAAAGGTCGGAGAGAAATTGGAGTTTACCTTACAGGCCATGCCGGGAAAATCTTTCTCAGGTACAATATCCTTCGTTGACCCATTGCTCGACCCCACAACACGTACTTCAAAAGTTAGGGTGGAAACTGCCAATCCGGGAATGCAGCTAAAACCGGGGATGTATGCCAATGCTATCGTAACTGCCGCATTGAAGCAGTTCAATAACGAAATCGTTATTCCAAAATCGGCTGTTCTATGGACAGGGAAACGTTCCATCGTTTATGTCAAACAACCCAATGTTGAATCTCCTGCATTTTTATTGAGAGAAGTAGATTTAGGACCTTCCCTTGGGGATAGCTATGTCGTTACCGGAGGGATCAATGACGGAGATGAAATCGTAACCAACGGTGCTTTCACCATAGACGCAAGTGCGCAGCTGGAAGGCAAACAGAGTATGATGAACAATGACGGCTCTTCGGTAGCAAGTACAGGGCACAATCATGGCACTGCCGAACACAAAGAGCACAAAGGCGAGAAATCCCATGAAATGTTTAAGGTTTCGGGATTATGCGAGATGTGTAAAAGCCGTATAGAGAAAGCCGCAAAAGGAGTGAAAGGTGTAATCAACGCAAATTGGGATATGAAAGCTAAGGTCATACATCTTGATTTTGATCCAAAACAGACATCAAAAAGTAAGATAAGTAAAGCTATTGCCGGAGCAGGACACGATACGGAATTGGATAAAGCCCCAAAATCTGTTTACGATGCTTTACCAAGTTGCTGTCACTATGACCGATAAGCGTAAAACGCAAAGCGTAATTTTTGTAAAACAAACAAAGAAAAACGCAACTTGTAAAATCAAGGATATGCCAACTTTGTACTGTTAGAAAGTAAGAACAAAGATTTTGAA